>CANHLE010000023.1 GCA_947461435.1 Paracoccaceae bacterium
GGGGCGGGACGTGGGCCGAAATATTCAGCAAAACAAGGGCGAGACGGTCAGAGGGCTTTTTCGGCGTCAAGCGCTTCGTGTTGCCATGTCAATTGGGCTTTGCGCACTGATGCTTTGCCTGATGATTTACCGGTTTTCCGCTTTGGAACCAAAGGCGGTTACCCAAGCCTTTCAAACCTTGTCCTACTGGGCTTGGTTTTTGGCCATTTTGGCGACTGCGGTCAGCTTTGGCGCCGTCGGACAATATGATGTGGTGATCCACCGGCATTTCATCACAACGATTCCATTTTCTCGCGCCCGTCGTGCAGGAATCTGTGCCATCGCAGTCAGTCAAATGATGGGGCTGGGCGTTATTTCCGGAACGATCCTTAGGTGGCGCTTGCTGCCAGAAATCGGACTTTGGCAGGCAGCCAAACTCACAGTCTCGGTTGCTGTGTCGTTTCTTTGCGCCTTGGCGATGATGACGGCCCTCGCGACAGTGGTTTTGCCGCATGCTCCGTTCAAAGTAATAGCTGCGACTGTTCTTTGCTTTGGCGTCCTTATCGGACTCCTTTCGTTCTTTTCACCTCGCTTTGGCCGACAACGTGTACCTTTGCCAAATCTCTTCACTATAGCGCAGCTGCTCGCTCTTTGTTTTGTTGACACATTGGCAGCCGGTTTGGCGCTGTATGTACTTTGTCCATCCAGCATGGATTTGACCCTTTCGGTCCTTATTCCGGCCTTCATGGTGGCTTTGGGGGCCGGAATTGTCTCAGGGGTGCCCGGCGGAATGGGCGCGTTTGAATTGACACTTTTGGCCTTGCTGCCAACCCACCCCGAAGCAGAACTTTTGGCCGCCATTCTTGCTTGGCGAATCGTTTATTTTGCCATCCCTGCAATTTTTGGGGCTGGGGTTGCACTACGGGGCGCCGGACCGTCAAAAATTGGATCGGCCTCACCAGATCCTCGTTTGATTGCAAAGGCAGACCGCGCGGAAGTGCAAATTCTTAGACAAGGCGAACATTGCTTGTCGGGGAGTTCTGAAACCGGACATTGGGTGACAGGACGAACACCACATTTTCTGGTCGGTCTGTTTGATCCCATCGAAAAAAATGCACGCGCTGCCTGCGGAATGAAAAGGTTAGCCTTGAATGAAGGCCGATTGGCGGTCCTTTACAGAGTGCCGGGGCGAACAGCCGCGCTTGCGCGCCAAGCGGGCTTTCAAGTCACTCTCTTATCAAGAGAAGCCATTCTACCGCTGCAAACTTACCGGACAAACTCACCGTCCCGGTCAGGTCTTCGCCGCAAGCTTCGTAAAGCAAATGCAGCGGGAATCATCATCGAAGGACCGGAATCGGCCCAAAACTGGACGGCTCTAGAGAGAATTGCTGCCGATTGGGCGCACAAGCACGGTGGAGAGCGTGGATTTTCCATGGGGCGTTATAGCCAATCCTATGTGCGCGGTCAGCGGCTTTACACCGCCGTTTTGAATGGCGTGCCCATCGCCTTTGCGACTTTTCATGAGGGGCAAAGCGAATGGGTCTTGGATTTGATGCGGCATGGCGCACATATTCCAGACGGAACGATGCATTTGCTTGTCCACTCGGCGATCACTGAGGCTCAATCATTGGGATTGAAGCAGTTATCCCTCGCGGCGGCTCCTGAAACGGCTTTTGGTCTTTCACAGCGCTTATTGTGCCTTTTCGAAAGGATCAAACCAGACGACGGAACGGGTCTCGCTCAGTTTAAGGCTTCCTTTGCACCACATTGGGAAAGGCGCTATTTCTGCATTTCCAACAAATTTGTCCTGCCGCTCGCCGCTTGGGAAATCATGCGCGCCATTCATTACCCACCATCGCTCAATCCTCGGTTGGAGATGTCACCAAATGACGGGGCTGATCCGGAATATGCGTTTGCCTCTACGCGGTGAGCATGACAAAATGAGTGGTAATTCATTTCCATGAGGTTTCCATGGCCGACAATGCCCTTTCCAAATTGCTTTCAACCCACGATTGGCTGATGGCCGATGGGGCAACAGGCACAAATCTTTTCAACATGGGATTGTCGTCGGGCGAGCCGCCAGAAATGTGGAACATCGATAAGCCAGACAACATACGCAAGTTGTACAAAGGCGCCGTCGATGCTGGATCAGATATATTTCTAACGAATTCATTCGGTGGCAATGCGAGCCGAATGAAATTGCATGGCCTGCAGGGACGCGTTCGAGAGATCAACCGCGTCGCCGCCAGCCTTGGCAGAGAAATTGCGGATGCTGCCGGCCGAACTGTGGTGGTAGCAGGATCCGTTGGACCCACCGGAGAGATTTTTGAGCCGATGGGGACCCTTACCCATACATCAGCAGTTGAGATGTTCCACGAGCAAGCTGAGGGCCTTAAAGAAGGCGGCGCGGATGTACTTTGGGTTGAAACCATCTCTGCGGCTGAAGAATATATCGCCGCCGCCGAGGCTGCGCGGCTGGCCGGCATGCCTTGGTGCGGTACAATGAGTTTTGATACCGCAGGACGCACAATGATGGGGTTGACCTCGGCGCAATTGGCCGACCTGGTCGAAACCTTGCCGAACCCACCGATTGCCTTTGGGGCGAATTGCGGTGTTGGCGCGTCCGACCTGATGCGGACTGTGCTTGGCTTTGCAGCGCATGGCAGTTCGCGGCCATTTATCGCAAAGGGAAATGCCGGAATACCCAAGTATCACAATGGACATATCCATTATGACGGCACGCCAGAGCTCATGGCGGAATATGCGATCTTGGCGCGGGATGCCGGGGTGCGGATAATCGGCGGTTGTTGCGGCACGATGCCTGAACATCTGCGCGCCATGCGCGATGCATTGGAAACGCGCCCTACCGGCCCGAGACCAACTCTCGAAAACGTCGCGGCGCAACTTGGCGGGTTCTCATCAACTTCGGACGGTACCGACGGGGCCGGCCCTGCCCCACGTGAGCGCCGCGGGCGGCGCGGTTAAGGCATTAAAACAAGCTCATCTGGTTGCCCTTCGCTAAGGGTGGGCAAAACAAGTCGGTACGCAAAGCAGGCATTTGGGACTTCAAACCAAAGCGTAACCTTGCTTTTTCAAAGCGCTGAGCCATCAAGTCTGCCCAAACGCCTTGTCCACGCATGCGCTTTCCAAACTCAGGATCGTAGTCACGACCGCCGTGCATTTCCCGCACACGCCCCATAACTTTCGCCGCCCGGTCCGGATAATGCCGGACCAGCCAATCTTGAAACAACGGGGAAACTTCCATCGGGAGACGCAATGAAATGAAACTTGCCGCAGCGGCGCCAGCCTTCGCAACGGCCTCTAGCAGCGGTTCGATTTCATGATCGGTCAAGCCAGGAACAAGCGGAGCCAACATCGCCCGCACAGGCACGCCCGCCTCACTCAAGCGGCGGATGATCAGCAACCGCCGCTCCGGTGATGCCGCCCGAGGCTCCATTTTGCGTGATAGATCGCGATCAAGGGTCGTAACCGAAACGCCGACCCTTACCAATCCTGCCGATGCCATGGGGGCCAAAATATCAAGATCGCGTTCAATCAACGTGCCCTTTGTCGTAATTGCTGTTGGGTGGCGGTGCGCCCATAGAACTTCCAGCACCTCTCGCATTACTCCGAACTCGGCCTCGCAGGGCTGATATGGGTCGGTGTTGGTTCCCAAAGCCACAGTTGCAACGCTGTAGCTTTTGCTTCGAAGTTCGCGATCAAGTACAGCGCCAATTCCCGGACGCGCGATCAAGCGCGTTTCAAAATCAAGTCCCGGTGAGAGGTTCAAATAGGCATGGCTGGGACGCGCAAAGCAATAGATGCAGCCATGCTCACACCCTCGGTAAGGATTGATGGATCTGTCAAACGGAAGGTCAGGCGAGCGATTGTAACTGAGTGCAGATTTTGGCATTTCAGTGCGCACTTCGGTCGCAACCAAGCGATCCGTTTCCTCGATCTGCCACCCATCATCATACCCCACACGACAGGTGCCCTCAAAGCGACCGGTTTGATTGGCACCAGCACCACGTGCGCGCACGCGCTGGCCCTGCAACAGATTGTTTTCTTTGATCCGCATAAGGACAGATTATAGAACATTTGAGGAACATTGAAGGGTCTTGATTCAATTGCGCCCCTTGCTGTCGGCTTTGGATTGGGGCATGTCGTAAAGTGAAAAGTCCAAATGGGCCTTTGGCCCCATCAAGCGCGTAATAGCTTTAGGAGCGCCCCATGGCCGACGACGAAATCATCCTTGCTGACCTTTCCGATGACGAACTGGTCCTGCAAATGCATGACGACCTGTATGACGGTCTTAAAGAAGAGATCGAAGAGGGCGTCAACATTCTCATCGCGCGCGGGTGGACCCCGTATGACACGCTGACTAAGGCGCTCGTCGCGGGAATGACGATTGTTGGTGCTGACTTCCGCGATGGCATCCTTTTCGTCCCTGAAGTGCTTCTGGCCGCAAATGCCATGAAGGCAGGCATGTTTATTCTGAAGCCCCTTCTTGCTGAAACCGGAGCGCCCCGGATGGGCCGGATGGTGATCGGCACGGTGAAGGGTGATATCCATGATATTGGCAAGAATTTGGTTGCCATGATGATGGAAGGGGCAGGATTTGAAGTCCGCGATCTTGGGATCAACAACTCCGTCGAGAAGTACCTTGAGGCGCTTGATCTCGACAAGCCAGATATCCTTGGAATGTCAGCGCTGTTGACCACGACAATGCCCTATATGAAAGTCGTCATTGACACGATGAAGGAAAAAGGATTGCGGGACGACTATATCGTTCTAGTGGGCGGTGCGCCGTTGAATGAAGAATTCAGCAAGGCAATTGGTGCGGATGCCTACTGCCGCGATGCTGCCGTCGCCGTTGAAACCGCAAAGGCCTATATGTTGCGCAAACACAACGCGATCAGCGCCTAGAGAGTTCGCGAAAATGTGTAATGGCCCCGGCAATTGCGGGGCCATTTTTATTTCGACACCCTCTTGGAACCACGGACCAGAAAGCGCATGTTGAGTGTAACATGGAGAACGTCATGCCGCTTCCCACTTTTCTGGCCCTGATTACCACAGTCATTTTGACCGCTGGGTTGAGCATTGTCTTGGTGCATTGGGCCGGTGTGCCGATAGGCGTTGCCGCGCTGGCGGCAATGGCCTTGGCACTGCTCGTCAAGGCGCGCGCTTGGCTTTGAACGAGACCTCGGTTCCCGATGACGAAACCTTAACCCATCTTGGGATGGCCGAACTCAAAAGCGGCAGGGTATTGTTGATCGCATGTGGCGCCTTGGCCCACGAGGTTCTGGCGGTAAAAAAGCTGAACCGCTGGGACCATTTGGATCTGCAGTGCCTGCCGGCAAATCTGCATCTTTGGCCAGAGAAAATTACTGAGGCCGTCGTTGCAGCCGTTTGCAAATATCAGGCTCTATATGATTCAATACATGTCTTGTACGCTGATTGCGGCACTGGCGGTCAATTGTTGGAAAAGTGTAAAGAGTTGGGCGTTGAAATGATGCCTGGGCCACATTGTTATTCGTTTTTTGAAGGTGATGCTGTTTTCGCCGAAAGGTCAGAGATTGAATTTACGGCCTTCTATCTAACCGATTTTCTCGTACGCCAATTTGATTCATTTGTTTGGCGGCCGATGGGATTGGACCGCCACCCCGAATTGCGCAACATGTATTTCGCGCATTACACGAAGCTCGTGTATCAGGCCCAGACTGATGATCCTGACTTGGACGTTAAGGCTGAGGCTTGCGCACGCCGCCTTGGCTTGACGTACGAGCGGCGATTTACAGGGTATGGAGATCTGATAACGGCAATGGCCAAAGCTGCAGACAATCATTAGTCCGCGCCTTGTTTGCGGAAAAGACCCTTTTCGATCTCCCGCTCTCGGCGCTCCAAATCATATCGGCTGACGGCACAATTGAGATATGCCAGCTCCTTTTCGATGGTACTGCGCCCTGAAGTTTTGCAAAATAAAGACCTTAGAAACCTGCGCATTTGCCCCCCCCCAGAACGCCTTGCATGTTCAAGGTAGTGACAACCACTTTGTTGAAGTAGACCCACGAAATGGGAAGCCGGTATGATCTATGGGTCACGCTAGGCAGCGTGCAGCCCTAAGCGCGCATTAATTCTCGCGCGGCGTCTCGTGCAGCATCTGTTATCCGATCACCAGCAAGCATTCTTGCGATCTCTTCGATCCGGTCGGCAGGTGTTAATGGAACGACAGTAGACAGGGTTTCTTTGTCCGTCTGCTTCTTTTCAACACGCCAATGTGCCGCACCAAAAGCAGCCACTTGCGGGGAATGCGTTACGACAAGCACTTGCGCCCTTTCTGCCAGGGCGCGCAGACGCCGGCCAACTGCATCGGCGGTAGCGCCCCCCACCCCGCGATCGATTTCGTCGAAAATCATCGTCTGCCCCGGAAACTCTCCGGTTAAGCAAACCTTAAGCGCCAATAAGAAGCGGCTAAGTTCGCCTCCAGATGCAATCTTATTGAGAGGGCCAGCAGGAGCGCCGGGGTTTGTTGCGACGGTGAAGGTGACTGCATCGCTTCCCTCCGGGCCAGGATCTCCATTAGATATCTCGGTAACAAACGATGCCCGTTCCATCTTCAACGGTGCCAACTCTGCGGCCATCGCACGGTCAAGCCTTTTGGCCGAAACTTTCCGCGATTCACTGATCGCTGCCGCTTTGATGCGATACGCCAATTCAGCCTGACTCAGCGCAGTATGAAGTTTTTCCAAACCTGCAGTGCCCAGGTCTAGCGCCTCAAGCTTTTGGCGAAGGCTTTCTGCAAGACTGCCCAGATCATCGGCCAAAACCCCGTACTTTCGAGCGAGTGCGCGGATCGCAAAAAGACGTTCTTCAACTTGCTCCAACTCCGCAGGAGAAAAATCAAGCGCACGCAAAACGCGTTCTACGCCCTCTTCAGCATCCGCCAATTCTATCTGGGCGCGCGCCAAGGCGGCGAGTGGACTATCAAGCGCTGAATCAAATTTTTCGGATGCCCCCTCGAGCCAACGCTGCGCATCGTGAAGCAAGGCGCCCGCCCCTCCTCCCAACGCGGCCAGCGCCTTGGCCAAATCAACGCGGACCTTTTCTGCGGCCTGCATGGTCCGGCGCCGAGCATCCAACAGAGCTTCCTCCCCGATCTCCGGCATGAATTTGTTCAGCTCCGCCACGGCATGACGAAGAAAGTCTTCGTCAGCTGCGGCTTTGGAGAGCGCTTCTTGTGCCAAAGACAAGGCACCGCGTGCTTCTGTCTGATCCCGCCATGCGCCCCGTAGGGGGGCCAGATCATAGGCTCCAAAGGTATCAAGAAGTCTTCTGTGCCCTCGCGGGTTCAGCAATCCACGATCATCGTTCTGTCCGTGCAATTCCACCAGGACCTCACCCAGATCGCGCAAAACCTCTCCAGAAACACGGCGGTCGTTCACATAGCCTTGCTTGCGACCATCTGGCGTGACCACGCGCCTCAGGATCAAGTCCTCACCCAATTCAGCCGAAATGCCGGCATCCTTTAGGACATCGAGAGCGATGTGATCCTTTGGAAGGTCAAAAACAGCAACCACTTCGCCCTGCGCAGCGCCTTGACGAACAAGATCTGCCCGTCCCCGCCAACCAAGCACCATTCCCAGGGCATCCAAAAGAATAGACTTTCCAGCACCGGTTTCGCCCGTCAGCACATTCAAACCCGGTTTGAATGTCAATGACAGCCGATCGATGATCAATACATCACGGATTTCCAGACTGGTCAGCATGATCAACGACCGCTTCTAAGTGTTAGAGCCATTCGCCCTTAACCATTTGCCGGTAAATGGATGCCAACCAGTTGTCACCCTTGGCTTCTGGGGTAAGTCCCTGATTTTTCAAAAGATCGTAGCTGTCTTGGTAGAACGGCGATGATTGATAGTTGAACCCTAAGATGGCCGCAGAAGTTTGCGCTTCATCCGTCAGACCCAGCGCCAAGTAGCATTCGACCAAGCGATGCAAAGCCTCTGCCGTGTGCGTCGTCGTTTGGAACTGCTCCACGACGACACGGAACCGGTTTATGGCAGCCGTGTAGTGCCGGCCCTTAAGGTAATAGCGACCAATCTCCATTTCCTTGGCGGCAAGGTGATCAAAGGCTAAGTCGAACTTCAGGATCGCGGATTGTGCGTATTCACTATCAGGATATGTTTCAATCACTGTTCGCAGTGCTTGCAATGCCTGAAACGTCAATCCTTGATCCCGGCCCACTTCATCAATTTGATCATAGTAAGACAGCGCCATCAGATAGCTGGCATAAGCGGCATCTTCGTCCCCGGGATAGAAATCTAGGAACCTCTGAGCGGCGGCACGCGCCTCTTCGTATTGGCCAGTTTTATGCAAGACGAAGGCCTGCATGATCAGCGCACGTTTGGCATACTGGGTATAGGGGTAAAGTCGCTCGACCTCTTGGAAGTAGATCAACGAATCCTTGGGCCGCTTGCCGGTTTCAAGCTCAATCTCACCGCGCTGAAATATTTGCTCCGCGGTATAGTTTTCAAGAGGCAGTTGCTTGGCCTCAGGGGCGCAGGAAGCAATAATCAAAAGCAAAAGCGCTACACGGATTCCTTGTGCTGCGCGCAAGCCGACCCCCCCCATCTTCTGCAAATCCTCAACTGCCCAAAGCACTCCTTCACGGAGTTCGGCTTTTCTTGGCTTGTCCTAGCACAGAACATTTCGGGGCGCAAAACGGCAATCGCAGTTTTGCGCATCCTTATGCGTATGCGGGCAAATCTTGCCGAACGACACCAACACCCGGAAGCTTGCCCATCGTTGTGCCTGCGCAATCGACCATGGCCCAGGCGCCCGGTGTCGCAAATAGTTTTCTCAGCAGTCGGTTGGTCATCGAATGGCCAGATCGATTCCCGACATATCTGCCAAGAATCGGCCCCCCCGCCAATGCGAGATCGCCCATCGCATCCAGCATTTTGTGCCGGACGGGCTCATCCGGATGCCGCAAACCGCCGGGCGACAAAATACGCGCGCCGTCGAACACAACTGCATTTTCCAATGTTCCGCCCAAGGCAAGGCCAACAGCACGCATCGCGTCAACATCGGCCTGCAAACAGAAAGTGCGGCTGTCGCACAATTCGCGCACGAAAGCCCCATTTGACAGATTTAAGCGATGCGATTGGCGCCCAATTCCCGCCGCCGCAAAGTCGATTTGAAAATCTATTTCCAACATGTCGGCAGGCTCGAGGCGTGCAAACGAGTCTCCCTCGGTCACTTCGACTGTCTTTAGAATTTTGATCGCCCGAACTGCTTCGCTTTGCGAACGAAGACCTCGTTCCAGAATGCCTTGAACAAAAGGTGCCGCTGAACCGTCAAGAATTGGTACTTCTGGGCCGTCGATTTCGATCAGGCAATTGTGGACACCAACGCCTGCCAACGCTGCCATGATGTGTTCGATCGTCGATACACCAGCCCCTGAAGAATTGGAAATCTGGGTGCATAGTTTTGACGGAACAACCACATCCCAATACGCCGGAACAAGGCTGTTGCCCCCGACCAAGTCAATGCGATTAAACCATATTCCATAATCGGCAGATGCCGGCCGCAAGGTCATCCGAACAGTTTGTCCAGAATGAAGACCACGTCCGCGGAATGTAACTGGGGCTTTCAGCGTATTTTGCACGGGCTTGACCTTCGACCTTCGCCTAAACTTCGGCTTGATCAATCACGTAAGGCCCGCCAAACATTTCTTCAACTCACAGATTGTAACCGAGTATGACAGAAGAATTCTAATCCAATAAACACTCATCTAAATAAGAAAGGCCCGATTTTCATCGGGCCTTCTATTGGTTTTAAGTCATTCAGTTTGCCTGTCGGCGCAAAAACGCTGGTATCTCGATCCGTTCCTGATCAGCCGACAGTTCTTGTTCATCATCATAAGATGTCACGGGTGGCTGTTGTCTGGCAACACTGCCGCGCTCAGGCGTCGGCTCCGAGGAGCCTCCCGCCATTCGATTGATCAGGCTGCCAATCCCGAAACGCGGACGTTCAGAAGGCTTGTTCGTCGCGGGCAAAGTGCCTGCACGTTGACCTGCCGGCAATTGTGGGGCCGCAGTTCGTTGGGGTTGGGCAGAACCGGTTGGCGCTCGGCTTACTGCAGCCCGAAGACGCTCCAGCGCTTCGGGAGAGGGTGTTCCAGCAGGGCGCGGACGCGGTGCAACAAAATCAGCAGCATCTTCATTGATCGCAGATGCAAATCCGGGGGCTGGCCGCAATTGCAGGGCAGGTTGCTGCGCAACGGGTTCCGCCTGTGGGCGATAAGCAGGTGCCGGCATGTCATCTTCGTAGCCATCGTTCTGAAAACCACGTGGCCCAAACAGATCCGACGGTTGCTGCTGCGGTGCTTTTTGTGGCGCAGGCGCCGCCTCTGCCGCAATCGGAATTTCACGGCGCGGTTCGAGCGTTACAGCTTGTGCGACAGGCGCTGAAAAACTGGGCTTCAATGGTTCGGCCATGCTGCGCCGTGCGACGGGTTGGTCGCCGCGCGCCTGACTTACATCAATGCCCGTTGCAACGACCGAAACGCGAAGTACACCTTCCATCGTGATATCCAACGTTGATCCAACGATGATATTGGCATCGGGGTCCACTTTTTCGCGAATAATGTTTGCGGCTTCATCCAATTCGAACAGGGTCAAATCGTATCCGCCCGTGATGTTGATCAACACACCCTTCGCACCGTGAAGGCTGATCTCATCCAAAAGCGGATTGGCGATGGCCTTTTCGGCCGCCTGAACTGCACGGTCTTCGCCACTGGCTTCGCCCGTGCCCATCATGGCTTTCCCCATCTCGTCCATGACCGCGCGCACATCAGCGAAATCCAAGTTTATCAAACCAGGGCGAACCATCAAATCGGTCACGCCCTTTACGCCCTGATACAAAACATCATCGGCCATCGCGAATGCTTCGGTGAAGGTCGTGCGTTCGTTTGCCAGACGGAACAAGTTTTGGTTCGGGATGACGATCAAGGTGTCGACCACCTTTTGAAGAGCAGCAATACCCTCTTCTGCCTGACGCATCCGCTTGTTGCCTTCAAACTGGAAGGGTTTCGTCACAACGCCAACGGTCAAGACTCCCAACTCGCGGGCAGCTTGCGCGATGATTGGGGCGGCGCCTGTTCCCGTGCCCCCACCCATACCGGCCGTAATGAAACACATGTGCGCGCCAGCCAGATGATCGACGATTTCTTCGATCGTCTCTTCAGCCGCAGCGGCCCCCACGGTTGGGCGAGCGCCGGCACCAAGCCCTTCGGTCACCTTCAGGCCCATTTGAATCCGGGCGCCGGCTTTGGATTGGCTCAATGCCTGAGCATCCGTGTTCGCCACAACAAACTCGACCCCTTGAAGGTCTTTATCGATCATGTTGTTAACAGCGTTGCAACCTGCACCACCCACACCAAAAACTGTGATGCGAGGCTTAAGCTCTTCGCGGTGCGGAGTCATCGTTAGATTCAATGTCATTTTGTATCCGCCTGTCATTTTTGCCGTGCGGTGGGCGCCGCAGGGTCCGTTTCTTTTGGCTGATCTCCCCTGTCCCTAGGGATAGCCATTCTAATTATCCACGATTCTATCCACAGACATGCGCGAGGTCACGCAAAAAAATGCAGAAATCCCACAAAATATGGACAATGTGCACCCATTACTAACGGCATCTTGCCGAAATGACTGCATATAGTAGGTCACCAGTTGTCCTTGAACCATTTCATTGCCCGCTTGATGGACCGAGCGGGATAACGCTCAGTCGGAATGTCAAAGTCCCACCACTCGTCTTGGGGATGTGCCGCAAAGAGGCACAAGCCGACAGCAGCCGAGAATGCAGGGCCCGTCGCGGCCTGCGGCAAGCCCTGAACGCGCAGGGGCCGCCCCATACGGACACGTTGGCCAAGGACGCGGCCTGCAAGCCCATCGAGGCCCGGAATCTGGCTTGCACCGCCTGTAAGCACTATCTGCTGACTGGGCAAGTCACTAAACCCAGCGACATCCAGTCGTGCCCGTACTTCTTCCAAAATCTCTTCAACCCTGGGCTTCATGATCCCAATCAACTCAGTTCGCGAAATCTGGCGACGGTCTTTTTCCCAGTCCCCTGAATCCCCGCCCATTTCGATCATGTCCCGATCATCCATCCCGGTTGCGTGGACACCACCGTGTTTTGTCTTGATGCGCTCGGCCACGGCGACAGGAACTTGCAGACCTTTCGAAATGTCAGAAGTGACGTGATCGCCACCCATCCGAACGGCGTCCGCGAAAATCATGTGCTTTTTCATGAAGATGGATATTCCGGTGGACCCTCCGCCCATATCAACACAGGCAGCGCCCAATTCCTGCTCGTCTTCGACAAGCGACGATAAAGCCGCGAGGTAGGCTGAGTTCGCAATACCCGCAAGTTCAAGATCACATCGATTTATGCAGTAAAGCACGTTTTGAACGACCGACGCATCAACCGACAGCAGATGCATATCACAAGAGAGTTGGTGTCCAATCTGTCCCCTTGGGTCCCCAAGGCCTGACCTATGGTCCAAAGCAAAATTGACCGGCTGCGCGTGCAATACTTCCCGTCCATGGCCCAGATCGGGAACATCGCATGCAGCAAGGACACGGGCAACATCTTCATCCGATACCACAGAGTCTTCGAGATCAAGATTGCCCGCCAATCCATAACTGCGAGGTTCAGCACCCGAAAATGCCGCGATGACATGATCAACACGAACGGCCGCCATCTTTTGTGCGGCCTGAACGGCCGTTCGGATCGCGCGCTCCGTTTCGTTCATTACAGAGATTTCGCCAAATCTTACGCCCCGAGACCGCGTCGTGGCAGCCCCAATGACTCTAAAGTTAGACTGGCCCGCCATGGGGCCAATCCCATCCAGATCACCCCGGTCTTCAAAACCGTCAAAGCGCAAGATCAGACAGGCGATCTTTGAGGTTCCAATATCCAAGATGGCCACGACCCCGCGCTGAACTGCGGCATGACGCATGTTACGCATCGCTCTTTGCGTTTGGTATAGGTCGGTCATAGGTCACTCTCCGAAGACGTTTCTTCTTTAAATTCAATACCGTTCAAAGTATCCCAAGCTCTTTGGCTTAGTCGCAGCGTTGGACGTTGATCAAACCGAAGATCAACGCTGATCACATCGCGCGCCAAGATGTTCTCGGCAGCGTCAAGCGCCAGCAGGCGCTCCACCGCGGCGACGGGTGACACTTGTGGAAGCATGATCGTTTGGTTGCGGTCCAGCACGATATCCCAACGACGATCGCCGATGCGAACCAGCCCGCGAAGTCGATCATTGATGGGCGACACAGCTTCAAACAACGCCATGGCCTCAGAGGCGGCTCGATCGGCCCCATCGCCAGCGATGAGGGGCAGATCTGGCCTGTCTGTGCGTGAGCCAAGCCCGGCCACGCGGTGACCGGTTGAATCCAAAAGCATCAGTTCACCACCAGAACGCCAAACCAATGTTGGAACCCGTTCCGTGATAATCACTTCAAGAACGCCGCCACTGCGCACGCTGACATCGGCGCTGGCAATCGCATCAAGGCTTTGAACCTTTTCGCGGACGACATCGAGATCCAAATTGAAGGATGACATTGGCAGTCGAATGTTCAGTTTGGCCCGAACTGCATCCGCCAGTTCTGAAGACGCCCCTTCGACGCGGATCAGCGAAACACGAAACTCTGGTCTATTTTCAAATTGTTCCCGAAGATTCGTGAAGGTTCCCAAGATCGCCATGCGGCGCTCCGACGAGCCCAGAACCGCCGCTCCTATGAGCACGACAACCACCAAAGGCAGACCAAAGCGGAACAGGATGCGGAAATAAGGCGTCAGCCACAAACGCTGCAACCTGTAGGCCCAGCGTGAGGGGGCAGGATCCCGGCGCTGAAATTGGGGGCGGCTTACCGATTGCATGAAGCGTCCTTCACCATCCAAGCGCATAGATCCGCAAATGACATACCCAAATAGGCAGCTTGTTCGGGGGCAAGTGACGTCGGAGTCATCCCGGGCTGCGTATTGGTTTCAAGCAGGATCAGACCTGCCAAACCCCTCTCCTCGTCCCAGCGAAGATCGGTGCGGCTGACACCTTTGCAACCCAGCGCACGGTGAGCACGAAGCGCGTAATCCATACAGGCATCGGCAATTTCATCCGGAATCTGTGCCGGAACAATGTGGCGCGACCCACCCATTTTGTATTTTGCATCATAGTCATACCAGCCGTCCGTCAGGATGTCCGTCACGCAAAGCGCGCGATCCCCCATGACTGTGCAAGTCAATTCCCGGCCCGGCGCATAGGTCTCGACCATCACTGTTTCAGGCATAGAGTCCGCCAACAGTGGGGCATTTGCGCCTTCGCGCACGATGTAAACGCCGACGGATGAGCCTTCGTTGTTCGGCTTTACGACATAAGGCGGAGGTAGAACATGCCCGAGGGCAACCTCTGCACGATTTGCAAGCTTAGAGACGACGATGGGCAGTCCGGCAGCAGCATAGACTTCCTTTGCTTTTGCCTTGTCCATCGCGAGGGCGGACGCAAGAATGCCAGAATGGGTGTAAGGAATACGCAGCCATTCCAAGATACCTTGCACAGTACCATCTTCACCCCAACGACCATGAAGAGCATTGAAGCAAACATCAGGGGAAATTTCGATCAAGCGTTCGGCAAGACCGCGGTCACAATCGACCTCGACCACTGAATACCCCGCCTGCCGAAGTGCCGATGCGCATGCGCGCCCAGATACGAGAGAAACCTCGCGCTCCGCCGAGGGCCCACCCATCAAAACCGCCACCTTGGAGACTGCTCTGCTCGAACCGCCCGCCATTTTCTGCCTCATCCGGAACTTTAGCGCCCCGTGATTTTGTTTTTTTTGCTCGGCGCTATCTCGTACGTTCGCCGATCCGCATAATTTCCCACTCTAACGCGATACCGCGCTTCAGGAAAACCCTTTTTCGCACCTCTTCGCCCAAATCTTCCAAATCTGCGGCGGATGCGCCACCCGTGTTAATCAAAAAGTTTGAATGCATCGGGCTCATTTGTGCGCCGCCCAGTTGAAACCCGCGCATGCCGGCCTCGTCGATCACTTTCCAGGCCTTCAAGTCCTGTGTGTCATCTGTCTGACCGGTGCTGGAATATCCTGATGGATTGCGGAAGGTCGAGCCTGCTGACCGGTCCTTGGTAGGCTGCGTTGCATCCCGCTTTGCTAATTGGTCGGCCATCTTCGCTTCCAAGGTCGCCGGGTCGCCGCGCTCGCATTTAAAGGTTGCGGAAACAATCACCCAACCGTCTGGCAGTTCAGACTGCCGGTAGCGAAAGTTCAGATCAGTGGCGGGAACGTCACGAAGCTCTCCCTCTCGCGTCACGACGCGAATGAACTGAAGGTGATCGGCCACGTACGATCCGTAACAGCCCGCATTCATGCGCACAGCACCGCCGATTGTGCCCGGAATTGTACGCAAGAAGGTCAGGTCCAGCCCGGCTTCGGCCGCACGTCGCGCGAAATGCGCGTCCAGCGCGGCGGCGCCGGCAGTAACCGTATCGTCCTTGATATCGATGGTGTTGAACCCTCGACCAAGGCGGATCACGACAGCCCGGATGCCACCATCTCTTACGATCAGGTTTGACCCTACGCCCATGGGAAAGACGGGAATTCGCGCATCAAGTCGCGCCAGAAAGTCGCAAAGATCTGCTTCATCCTGCGGCTGAAACAAATAATCGGCGGGGCCGCCCACTCTCAGCCATGTCAGGTCTGCGAGGGGACGTTGGGGCGTCAGCGCGCCGCGGGGCTTAGGAAATTCTTTCATGGGCCTGCCTTTTAGTGGCCTCTGACAAAGGCCGCAAGCGACCTCAGCGTCGCGGTACAAAAGTGTTCAACCATCGGCCCAAATAGATCACCGGCCAACGCAGGACGGACGCCCCTGCCCCTAGAAAAACGGCCGCCATGAATAGTCCAGCCGTCCATGCGATCCACACCAAAATTGGCACACCAATTGCAATCAAGAAATAGGCATTTCGCCAATGATGATCGCGGCTTGGAAACATGGCGATGACGTTGGCAACAATCAACCACAAACAGGCACAAGCAATGGGTAAATTCATTTACGGAACTCTGGCGGCAACTGAACTGGCAGTCTGCGAATCTTTTTATAGTAATAAATCAATGGGTTGCGGAACATGGACGCAAAGGCAAGGATGCCCGCTATCACCCAGACCCAACCATGCAAAAACCCGATCCAGAAAAGAAGAATAGGCGCAATCGCGATCAATACGATTCCCGGCACCATTTGGCGCCGCATTGGCAGAAATGCGGTAATTGTTCCAAGAATTACCCATAGACAGCAGGCAAGGGTCAGAAACGAATTCATCTAGAATTACCTAATAGGCATTTGGAGGACGACGCATTTGTGCCAGACTGCTGTGCAAATGGAATTCAGCATTTTTTCGGCCGAAGCACGTTTTCGTTTTCATGCAGCCTTCTCGACTAATTTGGACGGCAGGTTGTTGGCCCAAGACGAAATTGATCCCGCGCCAAGGCAAACGAAGATATCGCCGGGACGCGCCTGTTCCTTAAAAAGTCGTGCCAGATCCGCTTCGTCAATCACAGCCCGGGCGTGACGATGGCCGTGCGCAATAAGTCCTGCGACCAGATCATCACGTGATGCACCAAGGATCGGATCCTCTCCGGCAGAGTAAACATCTGCAATACCAACGACGTCTGCTTCGTTAAAGCAGGTGCAAAAATCTTCGAACAGGCTGTGCAAACGTGTATAGCGATGCGGCTGATGTACGGCAATAACGCGGCCAGCAGTGGCTTGGCGCGCGGCGCGCAGGACAGCCGCTATTTCCACCGGATGATGCCCGTAGTCATCAATTATTGTGACACCATTGATTTCGGCAACCTTGGTAAATCTACGATTCACTCCCGCAAAGGCCGCCAATGCCTCGCGAATTTCATCTCGCTTCATGCCCAAATGGCGTGCCACTGCGATCGCAGCAAGCGCGTTTGAAACATTGTGATCGCCCGGCATCGGCAAGGTGCAACCGTCAATCCGAACGCCATCACCTTCATTTTGCAGCAAAACATCGAAACATGCGACTGCGCGTTCAAATCGCAGATTGACAGCGCGTACATCGGCTTGCGCATTAAATCCGAAAGTAACCACTCGACGGTCGGTAACCCGACCGACAAGCGCCTGCACTTCGGGATGATCTGTGCAGCAAACAGCCAGACCGTAAAACGGAATGTTCGACACGAAATCAAGAAAGCCTTTTCGCAAGGCGTCAAAGTTTCCCCAATGTTCCATATGTTCTGGATCGATATTGGTCACAATTGCAATTGTCGCAGGCAATCGATTGAAAGAACCATCACTTTCATCGGCCTCCACCACCATCCACTCACCTTCGCCCGCGCGGGCGTTGGATCCGTAAGCGTGGATAACGCCCCCGTTAATCACCGTGGGGTCAAACCCCCCTTTGTCCAGCAAAGTGGCAACCATGGTTGTTGTCGTCGTCTTGCCATGAGTGCCCGCAATGGCAATGTTTGACTTCAGGCGCATCAGTTCGGCCAACATTTCCGCCCGGCGCACAACAGGCAGCTTCTTGCGCCGCGCTTCTTCAAGCTCGGGGTTGCCTTTCTTGATGGCAGACGAAATCACGACAACGGCCGCTTCTCCAATGTTTTCGGCACGCTGACCTTCGAAAAAATCTGCGCCCAACTTAACAAGACGATCGGTGATCTTTGAGGCTTTGCTGTCAGAACCTTGGACCCGATAGCCCAAGGTCATCAACACTTCGGCGATGCCTGACATGCCAATTCCGCCAATCCCGACGAAATGAATGGCGCCCATTTCCAAAGGAAGTTTTGTCGCGTTCATGGCACTACTCCTTCGCCAAACTCTCAACCATAGACACCAACCGATCCGTCGCATCAGGTTTGCCCTGTGAGAGAGCTGCCCGCGCCATGCCAGTTGCAAGCGCGCCATTTCCCAAAATCGACGCTATCTGGGACGATAGGCTCGCCACGTCAAGCGTCTTTTCCGGCGCAACTATCGCGGCGCCCACAGACAAAAGACCCTGCGCATTGGCGGTTTGATGATCACCCGCAGCTGCTGCGAAGGGAATAAGAATGGATGGCCGACCGATGACGGAGATATCTGCAATGGAAGAGGCACCGGAACGGGAAATCACCAACTGCGCCTCACTGAGGCGCCTGGGAATATCGGAAAAGAAGGGCGCAACTTCGGCAAAAACGCCCGCTTCAGAATAGCGTCTTTCAACGCGTTCGCGATCTTCTTCGCGGGCTTGTTGTGCGACACGAAGATAACCCCTGATGGACTCTGGAAGGCCGGCTACGGCGTCCGGCACAATGTCAGACAAGATCCTTGCGCCCTGACTTCCCCCAATGACGACCAAGCTCATCGGATAGTCCCCGGGTGCAATGTACCCTGCCCCTGCCCGCTCCAGCACCGAGGCGCGAACCGGATTTCCAATGTTCTCGGCCACGACACCCTCAGGCAGTTGGGTCGGCCAGGTGCCGCAGGCGACCTTGTCGACTCGTCTTGCGAATATCTGATTGACCCGGCCCAAGATTCCGTTCTGCTCATGGATCATGCACGGCCGTTTAAGTGCCCAAGCAGCCACTAAAGCCGGGATTGAAGGGTATCCGCCAAAGCCAACAACAACATCTGGCTTCTCGCGCATCATTGAAAACAAAGCACCCACCACGCCAGCGGCAATTCGGAAGGGAACGGCAAGTTTTGCGAGGATACCGCCACGAGCGAACGTGGCGGATGCCAGGATCACGCGGTCAACTTCAGATGGAAATCCACCGGAATAGCGCGCGCCCCGAAGATCTGTCGACAGCTTCACGCGCCAGCCCTTTGCAATCATCGCCTCGGCCAGGGCCTGGGCCGGAAACATATGACCGCCCGTTCCCCCGGCCGCAATCAACAGCAATTTCGCCATCAGCGACCTCTGCGACCGAACAGATCGCTCATCTGGCCCTGCGGTCGGCTGCGCGTGAGCGCCAGTAGCATTCCAACCGTTAGACCAGCAGCGATCACGGACGATCCGCCATAGCTGATAAATGGCAATGTCATTCCCTTGGCCGGAAGAAGCCGAACAGCGACGCCCATATTGATCATGGCCTGCACGCCAAAGATGCAGGCAAGGCCAGACCCCGCCAATCGGGCGAAAGGGTCCCGCTCTTTGGTCAAGCGCAGCAAAGATCGGACAATCACCGTGCAAAAAAGCGCAAGGATCAACGCAACCAGAACCAAACCATATTCTTCAGCCGCAACGGCGATGATAAAATCGGTATGAGCATCGGGCAAGATCCACTTTACCTGACCCTGACCAAGTCCAACCCCAAAGAAGCCACCCTCTTGGATGGCGTTTACAGCGTACCCGATCTGGCTGCGCGGATCGACCTCGGGATTCAAGAACGCATCAATGCGGCGCGCAAAGTGATCGGACAGGTTGTAAGATGTAAAGCCCGCCATAACCACAGCAGCCACCACAGAGAAAATCAGCATCATAGGTGCGCCGGCGACGAAATAAATGACGCTCCATCCAAAAAGGATCAGCATCGTCTGGCCAAAATCCGGCTGCATCGCCAGAAAGAGCGAAACGATTATGGTGATGACGAGTGACATGACTTTGCCCGGCGGTCCGTTTACTTCTTGCGCAGCTGCCATAAGCCATGCCGTAACGATGATGAAACAGGGCTTAAGAAACTCCGAGGGCTGCAACGAAAATCCGCCAATGGACAACCACCGCACGGCCCCCTTCCCGTGGTCTTGACCAATAAAAGGCAAAGCCATCAGCGCAAGAACGGCAATGCCGAACCCCATGATTCCCAAACGGCGTATCATCTGCGGTGACATCATCGACGTTCCGGCCATGACCAGCATCGCCAGAGAGCCAAACAGGGCCTGTTTTTGAACATAGTAATAGGGATCAAGATTGTTGCGACTTGCCAGCGGCACTGAAGCTGCCAGCCCAAGCAGAAGGCCAATCCCAAACAATACCATGACCGCAGTCATCGACCATTTGTCTATCGTGCGCCACCAACGGGGAATAATGGGCTCAAGCGCCCTGGCTGGCATAGAGCCATAGACCATTTCAGTCATGGAAAACCGCCTGTGTTCGTCTGCTCAACTTTACCCGCCCGGGTTGTTCCTGGGTCAGTGAGGTGAATCTTAGCGAAGTCTGTCTGTTCTGGCTAGGGAAAAGCGATTCGCTTGATCTTCTCAACCAAAAATTGCCGGGCTTTTTGGGCCCAGCCACCAATTTTCAGGTTCTCGAACAGGAACTATTCGACTGATAAAGCAACGAAACGCGGGTCACCATTTGTCCGCACAAGCAACAAAAGGGACTTTCGGCCAGCTTCTTTGGCTTCTGCGACCCGATCCTCAAGATCACTGATCGCGCTAACCTTCTTCTGGCCCGCTTCCGTGATGATGTCTCCTTCGCGTAGACCTTTAGAATAAGCCTCCGAAGCCACGTCAACGGCGGTCACAACAACACCAGCCGCATTTGCAGGCAGCCCCATTGCCTCTTTCGCTGCATCATCCAAGGGCGACAACGTTAGACCCATGATCTGTGCGACTTGTGGAGCCTCCGGCATGGCTTCCGGCACCGCAGCAAGTTCAGACTCTCCTTCGGCCGTCTCACGGCGACCAAGAGTGACGGACACATTCACTTCTGCGCCGTCGCGCAAAACAACAACAGGCACCGCTTCGCCAATCGGGCTGTCAGCCACCGTGCGGGTCAGATCGCGCACATCCCCAACTGCCGTTCCATTGAATGTCAGAATAACATCTCCTGACAAAAGGCCGGCATCCTTGGCAGGTCCATCTGGCACGTCGGTAATCAAAGCACCCTTTGCCTCCGACAATCCAATGGCTTCAGCAACATCAGGCGTAACATCCTGAATACGCACACCCAACCAACCGCGACGAGTTTCACCATATTGCCTCAGTTGGTCAACGACTTTGGATACGACATTTGATCCCATCGAAAAACCAATGCCGATAGATCCACCCGTCGGGGACAAGATGGCCGTATTAACGCCGATAACTTGACCGTCCATATTGAACAGAGGGCCACCCGAATTGCCTTTGTTTATCGCGGCGTCGGTTTGGATAAAGTCATCGTATGTGCCGGAAAGTTCGCGGCCACGGGCGGACACGATACCAGCGGAAACTGAGAACCCCTGCCCTAAGGGGTTGCCCATCGCCATGACCCAGTCACCAACGCGCATCGCATCGCTGTCTCCAAAGGCGACGAAGGGAAGAGGCGTATCACTTTCCACTTTCAGCAGGGCAATATCGGTTTTCAAGTCAGTTCCGACAACTTTCGCATCCAGCTTTTTTCCGGAAAAGAATTCGATCGATATTTCGTCAGCGCCTTCGATCACGTGGTTGTTGGTCACAATATAGCCGTCGGCCGAGACGACAAAACCAGATCCTAAAGCTTCTTCGCGGCGCGGTTCCGCCGGGGCTTGGCCCTGGCCATTTTGATCCATGAAATCTTTGAACAACTCTTCAAATGGAGAGCCCTTGGGCACCATGGGGTTGCCTTCTGCGGATGCCGCGACGACCGCTGAAGTTGTGATGTTAACCACGGAAGGGCTGACACCTTCGGCCAAATCGGCAAAGCTTTCGGGCGCCCCAAAGGCATAAACGGCGCTTGCGGTCGGGCCCATGGCCAGACCTAATCCAAGGCCAATTGCCAACAAGGGGCGGGTGGTTTTGCTACGGAACAAGACTTTGGTCAGTTGCACGTTCGAACTCCTCTCGATGTGCGGCACAGACAATGGGCCGGCATGCCGCCGCATTTCTGATCACTTCCCATATTGGACCAAACCGAGCGCGGCGCAATGCACAGTGAAATCTCGATCTGTCAAAGCCCTGTGATCCGGCGGAAACATGCGTTGATGTTGTACCAACTGAAACTTGGCAAAAACCAATCGCCGCAGGTTTAACCCCGCGGCGACTTTGTAATTCCTGGAAGGGGCGATGGACCTATGGGGTCGAAGTCCCTTCGGCAGTGCGTCCCCCGATCGAGGCACCTCCAAGATAGTCAAAGAATTCACTGTCTGGTGCCAGAACGATTGACGAGTTGGCCCCTTTCAGGGCCCGCTCATAGGCCGTCATTGATCGCGTGAATGCGAAAAATTCCGGATCCTTGCCGAAAGCTTCTGCATAAACACTGTTCCGGGCGGCATCGGCCTCGCCCCGCACGATCTCCGCGTTCTTGCGCGCTTCTGACGTAACTTCAACCACTTCACGGTCGGCAGCCGCGCGAACCCGTTGTGCGGCTTCATTTCCCCGCGCAATCTCATCCGCTGCCTCGCGTTCCCGCTCCGCTCTCATCCGTGCAAAGGTAGAGGCCAGATTTTGCTCAGGAAGATCCGTTCGGGTCAGACGGACGTCGATGACGTCTACTCCGAACTCCACTGCCTCCAGTTTCGCCTTGTCGCGGATTTGATTCATCAGCGCTGTACGATCCTCGGATAGAACGCGGCTTGAAGGGACAGATCCCAGAATTTCGCGGATCCCTGCATTTACGATACGGTCCAGGCGCAATTGCGCTTGTTCGACCCCGCCCGTACCCAAGGCTTCACGAAAGCGGACAAGGTCAACGATCCTCCAGCGTGCAAAGGCATCCACCACCAGTCGGCGATCGTCAGCAGGCGTAACTTCCATTTCCTGGGTAAAGAGCCCCAAGATCCGGTCTTCATAGCTGACGACTTCCTGCAGAAATGGAATTTTGAAGCCAAGACCCGGCTCGGTGCGGACTTGAACCACCTTTCCGAACTGCAGAACCAACACGCGCTCGCGCTCGTCCACCGTGAAAATAGAGGACATAACAAGGGCACCAATCAAGGCGAGGCCCGGAAGAATATACGTGGCGCGCATCAATTTGTCCCTCCGCTTCCGGCGGCAGCAGCATCGCGGCCGGCCGTCATTCCCAACTCATTCAATGGAAGAATGGGAACAACACCCGAATTTCCGCCTTCACCCCCTGCTGTTCCGTCCATGATGACCTTGTTCATCCCACCCAAAACTTTTTCCATCGTTTCAAGGTACATCCGCTTGCGCGTAACCTCGGGGGCTTTGACATATTCTGCATAGACGGACAGAAAGCGCGCAGCATCACCTTCGGCTTCGTTCACGACCTGGGCCCGATAGGCCTCGGCCTCTTCCGTCAACTGCGCGGCTTGGCCGCGGGCACCGGCCGTGGCCTTGTTGGCATAGGCATCCGCCTCTTTCTCAAGTCGGTCCCGTTCCTGCTGGGCCGCCTGAACCGAACGGAAAGCATCAATAACCTCACCCGGCGGGTCTGCCTTGGCAAAGTTTACCCGGACGATATTGATGCCCGAATTGTAGCTGTCCAACGTAGCTTGCACCTGAGCGCGAAGATCTGTGGCGATCCGGCCTCGATCTCTGTTCAAGATTGGCGCAAGTTCACTGCGCGCAATGATATCCCGCATGGCAGATTCCGAGACGGCCTTGATGGTTCCCTGAGGGTCCGCAAGGTTGAACAGATAGAGTTCAGGGTTCGTAATGTTCCAGACAACTTGGAACTCGATATTCACGATGTTTTGGTCCCGCGTCAGCATGAGGCCGTTGCCCATGGCTGAATTTTCATCAACGCCAATGTCGGTAACTTGTTCGCGGGTAACGGGCAGAATATCGATGGTCACAAAGGGCCAGGGGGCAAAATTCAGACCGGGCTCACCGATGGCTGAGAATTTGCCAAGGAACAGTTCAACCGATTTTTCTTCCGGCTTAACCGTGTAAAACGACATGAACCCCCACAACAAAGCTGCAGCCACGGCCCCAATCGCCAGCCCTTGCCGAGTCACCGCAGGCCCCGGCATGCCGCCGCCCGATGGCCCGCCGCCACCGTTTCCGCGGCCGCCCATCAGAACGCGTAGCTGTTCTTGACCCTTGCGCATGATCTCGTCGATCTCAGGAACGCCGCTCGCTCCCTGAGGTTTTCGCGGTCCGCGCCCGTTTGGAACACCGCTTGGGCCTTTGTCGTCATCGTCCGGACCGCCTTTACCGCCGCTGCCCCACGGACCACCGCTTCCTGCCATCGACTTTCCCTTTTTCAATTGTCTTGCGTCATACCTGTGTATTTGCGCGTAAATTTCAAGCTTTGATCGTGGCGCCAATTTGCCGCGTGACCTTCCGCATGGTCACAATCTCTTCCGATGCAGTTGGATGAACGGCAACGGTGCGGTCAAAATCGCCTTTTGTTGCCCCAAGTTTTACCGCAATTGCCGCCAGTTGTATCATTTCGCCGGCACCTGGCCCAACAATGTGACAGCCCAAAACCTTTTGAGTTTCCGTGTCGACGACCAGCTTCATCAAGTATTGTTCCGGCATACCGGCAAAGGCCGTGCGCATGGGCCGGAATTTTGAAACGTAAACATCCGTCAGTCCGCGTGCCGCTGCCTGCTCTTCCGTCAAGCCTATCGTGCCAAACTCAGGTTGGGTAAACACGGCACTTGGAACGAGTTCATGATCAGCCTTCGTGGGCCGCGCGTTAAACAGGGTATCTGCCAACGCATGACCCTCACGAATGGCAACCGGGGTAAGGTTGATGCGGTCCGTCACATCGCCTACGGCATAAACGGAAGGCAAAACCGTTTGACTAAACTCATCCACAATCACTGCGCCCGTAGATTTCACCGTGACACCGATCTGTTCAAGGCCGAGCCCCGCCGTATTGGGCCTTCTGCCTGTGGCGTACAGCACCAAGTCGCACGAAAAAATTTCACCGAGGCTGCTATGGACTGCAATGTGATCGTCTGCCTTGTCCAATCGCACGACATCGCGACCCCGCAAAATCTGAATTCCTGACCTTTCCATGCCAGCTACGACATGCGTCCGCGCTTCAATGTCGAAGCCCCGCAGAATTTCGTCACCACGGTAGATTTGAGTGACTTTCACCCCAAGGCCATTCAAAATACACGCAAATTCAGAGGCGATATAGCCGCCCCCGACAATGACGGCCTTTGCGGGCAATTTGGGCAGATGAAACATCGCGTCCGACGTCACGGCCAGATCTGCGCCCGGGATATGTGGCACAAAAGGCAAACCGCCGGTTGCAATCAGGATGTGTTTTGCTGTGATCGTCTTGCCTGTCGACAAAGCAATCGTGTGGGGGTCAATCAAACTTGCTCGCGCGTCGTAGATGATGACACCAGCCGTTTGCAGCGTCTTGCGGTAGGCTGCTTCAAGCCGGGTCAACTCATTTTCAAGGGTGTTTCGAAACGCCGTCCAGTCAAAAGAATCGATCGTGGCGTCCCATCCGTAGGCCCGCGCCTGCGAGACGGCTTCTGGCATTTCCGAAGCGAAGACCATGAGTTTTTTGGGTACACAGCCCCTGATGACACAAGTTCCGCCCATCCGGCTTTCTTCTGCCAGCGCTACGCGCGCACCTCCTTCGCTGGCCGCAATTCGCGCCGCGCGCACACCTCCGGAACCACCACCAATCACAAACAAATCATAGTCAAATGTCATCTGATCCTCCAGTCGCGCAATCGGTGAGCACGGATTGGTCCCGTTTCATCAGATCAAGGGGGTGAGTGCCACCAGAAAAAGGCACTGATCCGCCAGTCGGAACCAGCAAGAACTGGATAAAACGGGTCAAAGCATTGCGCCTTCCAGGATCAATCGCCCAGATCGGCAAAAATGTTCAACGACGGCGCAAACTCAATACGTTCCTGCGCTTCAGATCCAGCATTGATGTCTTTCACGATAACGCGCCCATCGGCATGACCAACCACCACGATATCGCAGATGTCTATGAAAAGACCATTTTCAACAACACCGGGAATTTGGTTCAAAACCAACGCCAATTGACGCGGATTGCCGATACGCTTCAAGTGCAAATCAAGAATGTAATTGGCCTCGTCCGTGATCAATGGTTTGTCACCGTTCATGCGCAACGTCACATCGCGGTCCAACACGTCCATCGAAACCAAAAGCTCTTCAACAAGCGCTTTGCTGGTTTGCCAGCCAAACGGGATAATCTCGATCGGAAGTGGAAAGGCGCCAAGCTGCGCGACCTCTTTTGCGGCATCGGCAATCACAATCATCTGGTCCGATGCGGTGGCCACGATCTTTTCTTGAAGCAAGGCCGCCCCGCCCCCTTTGATCAACGCCAGATTCAAATCGAACTCGTCTGCACCATCAATCGTAAGATCCAACCACTTGGCATCATCCAAACTTGTCACAACAATGCCAAGCTTGCGGGCAAGTTCGGCAGTCCGCGTCGACGTTGGCACACCAACGATCTTTAGACCCTCTTCGCGAACACGCTCGGCCAGACAGCGCACCATCCATGCCGCCGTTGACCCAGTGCCAAGGCCGACTTTCATCCCCGATTCAACAAACTGGACGGCACGTTTTGCTGCCACGAACTTTGCCTTGTCGATCGGGGAAAGGTCAGCGGTCATCTTTTTCTCCTAATGTGGATGACCACCTTATAGGTGGGCTTTCTTCGTTGAGCGAGGGGGTTTTGCGCTGGGCCAAGAGGAAAGACTTGATCTAATCACTCCCTATTCTATATTGAGAATAATTCTCATTTTCAAGAAGTCGGCACCTTCATGACAACCGAACCCAATATCTTCAACATTTCGGGCTGGGCCAGCCCTCGCGGCGAAGCGGCGTTGAGCGAGGTACATCGTTCCGTTGTCTTGCCGTCGGGACGATGGCGCAAGTTCGCGGCCTTTCTGGGCCCCGGATATATGGTGGCCGTCGGCTATATGGATCCCGGCAACTGGGCGACGTCCATCGCAGGCGGTTCGAAATTTGGGTATACCCTTCTGTTCGTCGCACTGGTGTCGAACTTGATGGCCATCATTCTGCAATCCCTGACCGCCCGTTTGGCCATCGGCTCTGGGCGCGATCTTGCGCAGGCCTGCCGCGACGCCTTTCCCAAATATATATCCATTCCACTTTGGCTATTGGCCGAATTGGCGATCATCGCGACCGACATTGCAGAGGTAATCGGCACCGCCATCGGCCTGAACCTTTTGTTCGGTATACCATTGGAACTGGGTGTCATCATTACCGCGCTCGATGTCTTTCTTATCTTGTGGTTGCAGAATAAGGGATTTCGTTGGCTGGAAGCCTTCGTCGTGACACTTCTGTTGGTCATCGCTGTTTGTTTTGGCCTTCAGATTGCCTTGGCAAACCCAGATTGGGGCGGCGTCATTCGAGGCTTCGCGCCGACGGTAGAAATCGTCAAGAATCCAGAAATGCTGTACCTCGCTCTCGGCATTTTGGGGGCAACAGTCATGCCGCACAATCTGTATCTTCATTCCGCCATTGTTCAGACACGGGCCTACGGCGATAGCTTGCCGGAAAAACGTCAGGCACTGACCTATGCCACGATCGACAGCACTGTCGCCCTGATGTTCGCGTTGATGATCAATGCATCAATTCTTATACTTGCGGCTGCGTCATTTCACGCCGTGGGTCAGACCGACGTTGTAGATCTTGGGCAAGCCCATGCGATCTTGGGCCCATTATTGGGTGCCGCGATCGCCCCAACCCTGTTTGCCGTGTCCCTTTTGGCCTGCGGCCTCAATTCCACCGTCACGGCAACATTGGCGGGTCAGGCCGTCATGGAAGGTTTCTTGCAGATCCGCTTGGCCCCATGGCTGCGCCGTCTGATCACAAGAGCAATCGCCATTTTGCCTGCCGCGGGCGTAACGATCGCCTATGGATCAGAAGGAACAGGAGAACTTCTCATTCTGACGCAGGTGGTTTTGTCATTGCAACTCAGCTTTGCCGTTGTGCCGCTGGTCATCTTTACATCGGACAGACTCAAGATGGGCGCCTTGCGCTCACCCGGTTGGTTGATAGCACTTTCCGTGTTGATCGCGCTGGCAATCGTTGTTCTCAATCTTAAGCTGCTTGTCGATTTTTTCGGACTGACCGGGTAGACAAGATGCGGCACGAATTTCAGCGACAGTCGCGCCGACGTCGGGAAAGGTCGGGGCCTGTTTTCACAATCATCTTGCAGAAGAATCGGACAAATCTCCGTCCTGGGGCCCGATCACCTTTTCAAAGCCACCTCGACATTTGAGATCTTTTCCAATGCAATCCTAGGTTTCCCTTCCTTTGGCAAAAGTTGTCGATCCAACCACCAGCGGTTAGTAAACTGGGATAGATTAATCAGCGGCCCTGGTGCCTTCCCACTCGATTTTGGGGCGCCAGCGCGGAACCTTTGTTGATAAAGAGCGGTTCATAGTCAAACCTCGCTCCGAAGAGGTCGTTTTTCGTCGCCTTGATCTTATGAAACCCGGCAATACTTCCTGTCTGAACACGCAAAAAAAGGCCGCACATGTATACTCTGCGCTTTTCCCCCGACTCTGCGTCGCTGATCGTGCGGCTTATTCTTGAAGAGTTGGCCCTTCCTTATGAAGCCCGGCAAATTGATCGGGCAGCGGGGGAACTGTCGAGCCCGGAATACCGCGCGCTTCATCCATTGGGAAAGATCCCCGCAATGGAAACCCCCAACGGACCCATGTTTGAATCGGCCGCCATTTTGTTGTACTTGTCCGACAGACATCCTGGCCTTGCACCTGCGCCTGATGCCCAAGACCGGGCCGCCTTTCTAAAGTGGTTCTTTTTCACGTCGACCAATATCCATACGACGCTGATGGACATCTATTATCCAGAACGGGTTGCAGGCGACGCTGCGGCGGGCTCCGTGGTGACCCATGCCTCAGCCAAAATGAAAACGCTGCTTGCTGCGATAAACCAAGCCGCGGAAGACAACCCTAACTGGCTGTCTTTTGAACAACCCAGCCTTTTGGGCTATTACATCGCCGTGTTGATGCGCTGGCTTGGGCAAAATGACCCGGAGGCAACTGGATACATAAAGGCGTCCGACTACCCGGCATTGCACAAAGTTCTCGCCATGCTTGAGATGCGTCCCGCTTCTCTTGCCGTCGCCGCCGCCGAAGGACTTGGCAAAACGATCTTTACGATGCCGAGCTAGCCAAGATGTATGTATTGCACTATGCGCCTGACAACGCGTCGCTCATCATTCGCCTTGTCCTTGAAGAGATGGGGCTTCCCTACCGAACAGCTTTGGTAGACCGCCGTATCCGCGCTCAGGACAGCGCAGAGTACAGGGCGGTCAATCCCACGGGCTTGATCCCCGCGCTTCAATCAAGCGAAGAAACATTGTTTGAAACAGCCGCTATCTTGTTGTGGCTCTCAGACAAACACGGCCAAATGGCCCCGACCATTGGCGACGAGCATCGCGGCAATTTTCTGAAATGGTTGTTCTTTACCGCCAACACTTTGCATGCCGATGCGCGGCTTTTGTTCTATCCGGAACAATATGCCGGATCGCCTGACGATCATGTGGCCTTTCGCGGCAAGACTGAGGTCAGAATTTCCAAACATCTCCGCCTGCTGAACGATATCGCCGCGTCTGCACCGCCTTATCTGAACAAGGAACGGCCTTCGGTCCTTAGCATCTATATTTGCTGTTTGATCCGCTGGATCAATCTCTACCCTGTCGACCGCAAGGGATGGTTGCCCTTGCATGACTATCCAGCGCTGTTTGAAATATCCAAGGGCCTGCAAGACCGGCCCGCAACCCACCGAGTGGCCGATGCCGAAGGTCTGGGCCCGACAATCTTCACCGAACCACACTATGCAAACCCGCCTGAGGGATCTGCGCTTTGAAAGGACTATCACATGTTCCTCTCTGTATTTGACATGTTTAAGGTCGGCGTTGGCCCGTCATCCTCGCACACCATGGGCCCGATGGTCGCGGCGGCGCGGTTTTTGGCTGTCCTTCGCGCCTCGCCATTTCACTTTCACGGACTTAAGGCATCGTTGCACGGATCCCTTGCCTTCACGGGTGTTGGCCACGCCACAGACCGTGCGACGATCCTTGGCCTTTCAGGGTTTGAACCCGCGACCTATGACGCCGCACGAGCAGACGTGGCACTGGCCAAGATAGCCGAGAGCCATCAGATTGATGTCAACGGTCTCCCTCCACTTCACTTTGATCCGAAGAAGGATCTTGTGTTCGATTATGGTCCCGCGTTGTCCGGGCATGCAAACGGGATGATCCTGAAAGCAACGGACGCCCAAGGCGACGTCATCTTGCAGGAAACATATTATTCAATTGGTGGCGGTTTTGTTTTGACCGCGGCCGAATTGGAAGCGGCCGGTGGCGGAAAATCCAAGGTCAAGGCTGACGTTCCGTATCCGTTTGAAACAGCCGATGAAATGCTGGCAATGGCCAAATCCTCAGGCCAGTCGATTGCCCAGATGAAATTGGCAAACGAGTTGAAATTCCGCACGAAGGCCGAGATCGATGCAGGAATCGCTCGGTTGTGGGAAGTCATGAACAACTGCATATCGCGCGGCATGGTCGGTGAGGGTATTTTGCCTGGCGGGCTCAAGGTGCGGCGGCGCGCCAAGGGAATTCATGACGCACTTTTGGCCGAACGCGGGCTGAACATGACTGCGCCGCACACAATCAATGATTGGATGAGCTTGTACGCCATGGCGGTGAATGAAGAAAACGCCGCCGGAGGGCAAGTTGTGACAGCGCCAACCAACGGCGCGGCGGGGGTCTTGCCCGCAGTTCTGCGCTATTACCTTGATCATGTGCCCGGAGCGAGCACCACAAAGATTGCCGATTTCCTGCTGACAGCTTCCGCAATCGGGGGCCTGTGCAAACATAACGCTTCAATTTCAGGTGCGGAATGCGGTTGCCAAGCAGAAGTTGGGTCTGCGGCCGCTATGGCTGCGGCGGGTTTGTGCGCCGTCATGGGCGGTACCGTGATGCAGGTGGAAAATGCTGCGGAAATCGCGTTGGAACATCACTTGGGTATGACATGTGACCCGGTCAAAGGGCTGGTGCAGGTGCCGTGTATTGAACGCAATGGCCTTGGCGCGATCAAAGCCGTTTCCGCCGCAAGCCTCTCCTTGCGCGGCGATGGCGAACATCTGGTGTCGCTTGACGTCTGCATCGAGACCATGCGCCAGACGGGCCATGACATGCACGAAAAGTACAAGGAAACCTCCCTGGGTGGTCTGGCAGTAAATGTGCCGAATTGCTGAGCGAGCACGGACAAACTGGTAACCTTGGTTGCGCGCGAATGGCGCGTCAAAGATCAGTTCAGTCAGAACGATTTCTTCCAACGGGTTTAAAATCCGCCGAAAGACTGGACGGGACCCCATGATCAAAGACCCTACGCTTCGCGGCATAGCTTTGATGATTGCTTTTTGTGTGCTTGCACCGATGCTCGACACCGCTTCCAAACTCGCGACGCAGACGATCCCAGTCGGGCAGATCACTGCTGCGCGTTTTGTCGTGCAAGGGGCTCTGATGGCTCCAATAGCTCTTGCTATGGGACTGTCATGGCAGATGACGCCTCGCTTGACGGGTTTGATAATCTTGCGGGCCGTGTTCTTGATTCTCTCCACCTACGCCTTTGTTGCGGCCGTCACTGTCATGCCGATTGCCGATGCTCTGGCCATCGTCTTCGTTGAACCGTTCATCCTTTTGATCCTTGGCCACCTGATTTTTGCGGATGAAATCGGGCCTCGCCGCATCATCGCATCGGTCGTGGGGTTTCTTGGCGCTCTCTTGGTTATCCAGCCCTCGCTTTCGGCCTTTGGCTGGGTGGCCCTTTACCCCCTTGCCACCGCCTTCTTGTTTTCGGGGTATATGCTGATAACCCGTGCAATCTCGTCTCAGATGGATTCAGTTATCCAGCAGCTTCACACGTCCATAGCGGGCAGCGTGATATGTCTGCCTATTCTGCTTTGGGCTGACGGGACGAACACTTATTCGCTGGATCCAGTGATGCCGCAAGGCTGGGCCTGGGTCTGGCTGTTCGGTGTCGGGTTTTGGGCCGCTGTAAGCCACATGTGCATGACCCTTGCCCTCAAGAATGCACCGGCCTCTACGCTGGCCCCGATTCATTACCTTGAAATCGTGACGGCTGTCGTCTTGGGCTATGCCGTTTTCGGTGATTTCCCGAACTGGATGACTTGGGCCGGAATTGCAGTGATTGTTTCGTCAGGCCTGTACATCATACTTCGCGAACGGCATTCAGCAGCCCAAAGCACCGCAAGACTGCCGGCAGATATCTGACGGAAACAATAACAAGCATCTTGGCAGCATCAAATGTAAGGCTCACATCGGGCGTCGATACTTGGTTTGACGTTCCGATCATTGCATCAGGCGCAAAGTGCAATCCGTCGATCGGCCACTTCAGACCCTCGCTTTGGCCGCTGACGGCCCCCATGGGAAAAAGCGACAGTCGCGAACCGACTGGGAGTTGCAGGCGCAAGGATCTTGGAGCCAGAAAGCTTACGTCACTGCCTGACAAGATAAAGCACCGTTTGTCCGGATGACGGACAAGACTATTCAATACCGCAAGGCCATGATCGGCGCGTGCCCCCGCAAAGCCCAGACCAAGGATGAACGGCGCCGCGATTGATCGCAGGGCCTTGTCAAAATCGGTCGTGATCTGTTCATCAATTGGAAACAGACGCCCCTGAAGCTTTTGTCGTGCTTCTGGCGAAATCGAATCAAAATCACCAATGACCGCCTCTGGCTCTGCGTTAAGCCGCAACAAACGGTCAGCGCCCCCGTCCGCAGCAACAAGATAGGGCGCAAAGCGACGTGCTCTTGCCAGTTCCGCGCCGGTAAAAGGGGCGCCACCCGCAAGGGTTACGCCAGAGTTGGATTCGACAATCACGCAAATTCCGCCAATACTGTTTCCTCAATTGCGGCAAAGACCCGGTTCCAAGAACACAATCAATCCTTCAAATTACCCCGTTCTGTCCATGGATTCGATTTAGTGACAGGTCAGTTTCATAGTGTAGTCGATTGAGGGGCCAGCATCAGATGATCGGTGCAAGTAAAATTCTAACGGTTTCCTATGGAACCTTTTCTTGTACGTTGGAAGGCTTTGAAGAGCCGTTCAACACAATGAAGGCAATTGCGGAATACTTCCGCGACCTGGCCGCAGGCGACCGTTACTTTGGTGCAGAACCGCCGATACCGGATGCGGCGATGCTGCATGCGATTGCCGAGCGCGAAATTCAGCGCCGGGTTGAAACCAAGATTCAAGAAAACGGCGTCATCCTTCGTGCCGCTGAAGAACCCAAACAATCGACCGGACCAAGGCTGGCTGCGGCTTTGACACAGTCGGCTCCGCCGGAAACCTTAGAATTTGTCACATCACTGGCCTCGGATGATCTTGCGGCCGATAGCATTCCAACACTAGACCATTTCGCTAAGGGCGCATCAGCGTTCAGCAACGCCGACAGCGAGGGCGAAGATTTTGCACCATCCCTAGTTGATGGTCCGACGCTTTCGACAGTCGCCCAAACTTTGTCACGCCTTCGCGCGCTGCGCGACGATCCTGTGCCGCGGATTGACAAAGACGTGGGTCTGCTTCCGCCCGGCGAACCTGGTGTGGAATTTGACGATCAAAACACGATTCTGCAGGCTTCCGCAGAGAACAGCTTTTTCAACACCGATGAAATCGATGATGACAAAGTGTTTGAAACAGAGGGGACGGAAAGCGAAGAAAACGGGCAGGTTCCGAACAGTGATCTGGTGGCAGGTCACGACGCGGACATGTTCACGCGCATTTTAGAAAGCGTCGACCAAAGTGATGCCGCCGATGAATCCATCGAAGACGAAGCCACGGGTTTCGCGGAAGACTTAGGTAATTTCGACGATGGTGATGCAGGTCCGGCACCAGAAGCAGAACTCAACATTGGCAGTCTTTTGGAACAATTTCCAGAAACCGATCGCGTTCTCGGCGATATGTCCACAGCGTCAGATGACACGTCTTTGCATGATGACGACCAACCCGAAGATTTATTGATCGCAACACATCCCTTCGATGACGAACCGGCTGAGACCTATGTTGACGCCGAGATCATCGAAGATGATTTGCCGTCGCCGACTGCCCAATCAGCTGAAGTCGTTGATTCTGAGCCGACCTCCACATCATCAGATGTGGCGGATCACAAAGACGCTGCGCAATTGGAAACGGCAACACTTCCCGAAGATGGTCCTCGCAAACTGCGAAAAGTCCGCCGATTGGGAGCAACCGCACAAACCACCAATTCCGCTCCAGATCTGTTGCCGGAAGGTCAAGAACGGGCCGACTTTCCTGCCGCAAACCCGCCGGACACCGAAACAAAGCCAGCGGCCACGACGGCGGCCAGTCCGGCCTTGCAAAAGGCGCGGGCACGCGTCATTCGCATCCGCAAGGCCGACGCAGGCGCAGTCGCAGTCGCAGATCTAATTGCCCACCCGGCCCCCCGGATTCTGGAGGCAACTCAATCGTTGTCTGACGAGGCGGAAGCTGAGTTGGCAGCCGAGCTTGCCGCACTAGAAGCGGACATCGCCGCGACTGGAAACGCCGCCACGCAACAGGCACCTTTGATTTTGCAACAGGCGCTCGGCACCATCCAACCGGAAATCGCAGAAGAAGGCGCGATCGATCGCCTGATCAAGCAGACCGACAGCGAGTTGGAAAAACCCGATGCACGGCGCCGCCTCTCTGCCATTCAGCACCTGAAAGCGGCCGTCGCCGCAACCGTGGCCGACCGACTTGGAAAGACCACCTCGGACAAGCAACCCGATGAGCAGCAGGATCGGTATCGCCGCGATCTTGACCAAGTCGTCAAGGCCAGCAGACCTTCAGATATCTCACCTAAGCCGACGCCTTTGATTTTGGTTTCAGAACAGCGCATCGATTTGCCGCGCAGCCCTGCCCCGTCGATTTCGCCCATGCAGGTCGTTCCATCGGCTGGTCAAACTACAGGGCAGGATGTCATCCATCCGCGCCGCATTCAGGTTGCGCGCGGCAACGTCGCAACGGCTGTGGAACCAGAGATGGCGCCGCCGCAAATCACAGCCGTGGGCATGGCGTTAACTTCTGCGGCGCTTGATCAGGACGAAGTAAGTGTCATGGGGAATGTCGACCTCGAATCTGATTTCATCGACGATCAAGATGACATTGTTGAAAACATATTCTCGGGCGATCAAAATCAAAGTTTCGCTGACTTCGCCGAAGCAATGGGAGTGTTGGACCTGTCAGAACTCCTTGAGGCGGCGGGTGTCTACAATACCCTCGTTCTGAACAAGCCTGAATTCACGCGCGCCCATCTGTTCAAACAAATCGAAGACTTGACCAAAGAAGAAACGCCAGAACTTGAAGAGGTGCTGGTAGAATTCGGCGATCTGTTGCGTGACGGTCGCATGCAAAAACTTCGGCGTGGAATGTATGCCGTTGGGACGGCATCCCCTTTGATGGTTGAAGCAAAAAAGTTTGCCGGCTGAGACTGCCACTCACGCCCAGGCTCCGGGGGGAAAGAGAACTGCTCTCTTTTCCCCCGATGTGTTTGATACTGTTGTCAGATCGTTAGCGGCCGCCAACCTGGTCCTTTTGATCAGGATCAGCTTGACCTATTCCCCGAAAAACCGCTCTGAAGGGCAAAGCCCAAACCATGCCCAGCCCCATGTAGATTGCCAGTTCCATCAAGACAGATGGACGATCCATCCAGCCAACGAACGTGACCGCCATCACGATGTAGGCGGGCAGGCCCAACACTAGGATCAACAGAGATAACCGCTTCTTCGTCTTGTACTGAAGCGCCATTTGCGCTACCTCTCCGTTTTGCCGCACCAAATTCAGTCCGCGAACGGATCCGTAACAAGGATCGTATCTTCCCGCTCCGGTGATGTGGAAAGTAGGGCGACTGGGCAATGAATCAACTCTTCGATCCGTTTGACGTACTTGATGGCGGCCGCAGGAAGTTCAGACCAAGACCTCGCCCCGGCCGTCGTCTCTGACCAGCCATCCATTTCTTCATAAATTGGCGTGCATCGGGACTGTTGATTTGCGGCAATCGGCAAATAATCCATTCGGACGCCGTCAAGGTCGTAGCCCACGCATATTTTCAACGTCTTGAAACCGTCCAAAACGTCCAACTTGGTCAATGCAATCCCCGAGACACCCGATGTTGCACAGGTCTGGCGCACAAGGACGGCGTCAAACCAACCGCAACGACGCTTGCGCCCTGTTACGGTTCCAAACTCATGTCCGCGTTCGCCCAGTCGCTCCCCGTCGGCATCGAAAAGTTCTGCGGGAAAGGGTCCTTCGCCCACTCGTGTGGTGTAGGCCTTAACGATACCCAGAACAAAGTCGATTGCGGTCGGACCCAAGCCCACTCCTGTCGCCGCTTGGCCGGCGATAACGTTAGATGACGTCACATAAGGGTAGGTGCCGAAATCAATATCCAAAAGAGCGCCCTGCGCCCCTTCAAACAAAATACGTTTACCGGCTCTGCGAGCATCGGTCATGACTTTCCAGACAGGCTTGGCATAAGGTAAAACCTTTGGCGCAATCTCCCGCAATGCCGCCAAAAGCGCATCACGGTCAATCGGTTCGACGCCAAGGCCCCGCCGCAAGGCATCATGGTGGCCCATCAAACGGTCAACCCTGGTCACCAAAGTCGTTTCATCCGCCAAATCTGCAACACGAATGGCCCTGCGTCCAACCTTGTCTTCATAGGCCGGACCGATGCCCCGACCAGTGGTGCCGATCTTCGCTATCGAATTCTGGCTTTCTCTTGCGCGGTCCAATTCACCATGGATCGGCAAGATCAACGAGGCATTCTCTGCAATCATCAGATTATCGGTCGTAATATCGACACCTTGACCACGCAGCTTGTCGATCTCCATGACAAGATGCCAAGGATCAACAACAACCCCATTTCCAATGACCGACAGCTTGCCACCACGCACGATGCCGCTGGGCAGAAGGCTCAGTTTGTAGACCTTACCGTCGATGACAAGCGTATGGCCGGCGTTGTGGCCCCCTTGAAAGCGAGCGATCACATCCGCGCGCTCTGACAACCAATCTACGATCTTTCCTTTACCTTCGTCACCCCATTGGGCACCGACGACGACGACATTGGCCACGGCGTATCCTTTGCGTATCTGGAAAAACCGTGGCTGCTATAGCGGCCCCAACAGCAGGTGGAAACCGCTAAATCAACCGAGGATGGCCAAAACCGAAGAATGTGATCATGTCGCGCTGGACAGCCCTGCAAAGTTACGGCACCAAAGACACATTAAGGAGGATTGAAATGGGAATTTTCTGGCGTTTCTTGGGGGCTTTTGTTCTTTTGGCGGCAACCTATAACCCGACCCAATTCAACTATATCCATTGGGTGAACACCCATTGGCCCGCGCAAATGCCCCTTGCAATCTTCCTTGGCCTTTTGCTGTCTGTCGGCTTCATCGTCTACGTGATGTCCACCTTGCGCTCTATCGGTCCGCTCGGTGTTTTGCTGACAGGATCAATTATTGGCGCAGGACTATGGGTGTTGATTGATTGGGGAGTCTTGTCTCTGCAAAATTCAACACTGAACACTTGGCTTGGCCTTGCCGCCCTTGCGGTGATCATGGGCCTTGGATTGTCGTGGTCTATTCTTCGGCAAAAGCTTTCTGGACAAGCCACTGTTGATGAGGTGCAAGACTGATGATCAAGTATATCACTTTGGGAACGAATGATTTGGCCGCCGCTCGTGCGTTTTACAACAGCGTGATGGCCAGCCTGGGGTTTTCTCTTCGCGCGGAATACGAGGACGAGCTGGGATACGGCCCCTTGGAGCCCGCAAATATTCTTCTTTGGGTCACAAAACCTTATGACGGCCGAAATGCGACTGTGGGCAACGGCTCGATGACGGCACTGCGGGCCGCCTCGCGCCAAGCGGTCGACAACTTTCATGCCGCCGGCCTTGCTGCCGGTGGCACCGATGAAGGTGCACCAGGGCTGCGGCCCTATGGCCCGAACTTTTATGCGTGCTATCTGCGTGATCCTGATGGAAACAAATTATCAGCCGTCTGCGATAGCCCAGAATAGTTGCGGCAGAACGGGGTTGCGGCACGGCACGGATGCGCCTAGATAGACGCGTCATTTGCAGTCAAGAAGCGCATATCCATGGAAACTGTCGTCCTCGCCGTTCACCTGATCCTTGCCTTTCTTTTGATAGGCATCGTTCTGCTTCAACGGTCCGAAGGAAGCGGGTTGACCTCGCAAGGCGGGGCTATGTCTGCCCGCTCTGCCGCAACGGCCCTGTCAAAGCTGACATGGGTTATAGCTGGTCTTTTCATTGCAACCTCGATCGCCTTGACGGTGATCGCCGCCCAGAAATCCGGTGCGGGCTCAATTGCTGACCAGATTTCTACAGAGCCAGCCGCACAAACGGGCACAGATTCTGGACTGTCAGGCGATTTGACGGCACCATTGACGACAGATGAACCCGCCGCTCCTCCGCCGGCTCAGCCTGCCGCGCCGTCTAACTAAGCGCAAAATATAGACTGAATCCTGAATTAAATGACAGCATCTTGCGGTCTTGTTGCGCTTTGCTTTGGTCTAGGCTATTGCTCAACTCCCGTGATGGTGTGATTCCAAAAGTCCGAATCGCCCAAACCTAAACACGGGAGTTCCTCATGGCGCGCTATATTTTTATTACTGGCGGTGTGGTGTCTTCTTTAGGAAAGGGACTTGCTTCGGCCGCCTTGGGCGCATTGCTGCAAGCACGTGGTTACACAGTTCGACTGCGCAAACTGGATCCCTATTTGAATGTGGATCCGGGCACGATGTCCCCGTTTGAACACGGCGAGGTCTTTGTAACGGACGATGGAGCGGAGAC
>CANHLE010000024.1 GCA_947461435.1 Paracoccaceae bacterium
TCCGTAAATATGGATGAAAAAATCGTCATGCCCACGATTCAGAGTTTGCAAGGCAAGATCAAATCTCTGCGCGCCTTGATATGCCGCGATAGCTTCTGGAAGGCGATTTTCCGCCTCGAAGGCTTGGCCTAACAGGATGGCAGCTTTGGGTGTCTGTGATCTCTTTGCCAACTCTGCCTTCACGGCGGCGGTCAGTTGTTCGGCAATATCCTGTGGGATGCGTTCTGGTAAGATTTCAAGCCTCGTCAACGCGCCATTGTCGTCGCCCGCCAAAGCCGTGGCAAGACGCACCAGATCGCCAGCGCCTAGATTTGCAGCAATCTCGGCCTGCAAAAAACGCGCCATCGTCTTTTCGCTTGGTGACTGACATCCAACCAAAAGTGGCCAACCTGCTGTTTTCCTGACCAGATCTGTCGCCGAACTTGGGGCGGCAATCATCGCCAACTCTTCTTGGGTGAACGCCAGATCTCGGCTGGAGAGCCGCAAGACCGCTCCGTACAAATCGGCGCGGTCAAGGCCCGGTAGATGAAAATACGGACGCTTCGCCACAATAAGGCGTCTTTGGCCGGTCAAGAAATCAGCGGGTAAATCCTGACAGGTGCCAGCATTTGGGACATCCCAAAGACTCAAATCCTGCGTCGGATTTGGCGCATTCCATTGGCGATGAACCTGCAGATCCAAGACAGCGGCCAACTGTCCCAGAAGCACCGTTTTACCCATACCCGCCACGGCATCGAGCACGATAATCTGCGCGCGAGATTCAATTATCCGCTGGATAAGGGCCGTTCGGAAAATGGTCGCGGGTCGCTCCATCATCACCCCATCAAGCAGGTTAACGCTCCTCAATTTGATCCACATTTGTGATGCAAACTGCAAGGCGGTTAATTCCGTGATGAGAGCGTTTTCTTGTGGAAAAGCTGTTGCATGATCATACAGGTATGGAACCTAAACTGTCGTTCACGGCCTGGCAAAAAAATTTATGCAAAAGAGACGAATCGCTTATCCGGGATCCTCAAACTGTGCAGGCCGCTAAGCTTCGTGAAAGTAAGTTGGGCCTCTATCCAACGGCGATCATGGTGATAAGTGTGTGGCCAAGGAAAATCTTCTGCAAAACGAACCTTGGTTGAAAAGCGATCACCAAAGGTCCCATTTTTTGTCTGGCCTTGATTTTGGCAAGGCCCAAGGGCCAGACCATAAACCGTTCCGTTTCATCAAAAGGACTGCACAGCCGCATAAAAGGGGCAGCCCCTGAACGGCGCTTCCTATGCCCACAACTTTCACCGTCCTGCACATATATCTTCGACGACCCGCCCCTATTCTAAAAAAGCTTCGACCGTTTGAGTCAGCGTCTGTTTTTATCAAGCCCACGGGCCAAATGGCGCGTCGCAGTGTCAAATGCGTTTTGGCAGCGTTTAAAGTTGAGGGGCTATTCCGGCCGAGACTGCCAATCTTGAATTTAAACTGCAGATATGCCGAAACGGCATAACTGTCTTCCCGATTTCTTGGGTTCTGCGGCTGCACCGTTGAGGGTTTAGTTGTGAAGAATTTTCAAGGCAATCCCGATGACCCAAACCGAACCCGATGATCCTTTCGCCGAAATTCGTTCGGCTGTGGCGCGGCTATGTGACCAGTTCCCTGCCTTCTATTGGCGGCAATTGGACCGTGATTCTGCCTATCCTACGGCCTTTGTGCAGGCGCTGACGCAAGCCGGGTACCTGGCCGCGCTTATTCCTGAAGAGTTTGGCGGCGCTGGACTAAGCCTTTCGGCGGCCGCGGCCATTCTGGAGGAGGTGCAGCGCGCAGGGGCAAACGGGGCGGCCTGTCATGCTCAGATGTATATCATGGGCAGCCTGCTGAGGCACGGATCAGAGGCCCAGAAAAAGCAGTATTTGCCGCAGATTGCCTCAGGCGCTTTGCGCTTGCAGGCCTTTGGCGTGACAGAACCGGGCAGTGGCACCGACACGACATCCATCACCACCTTTGCGGAAAAACGCGGTGATCAGTATGTCGTGAACGGGCAAAAGGTCTGGACCAGCCGGGCCGAACATTCTGACCTGATGCTGCTGTTGGCCCGGACAACGCCCAAGGACAAGGTCGCCAAGCGCACCGACGGACTGTCCGTCTTTATCGTCGATATGAAAAAGGCATTGGTGGGTGGCATGACGATCCGCCCGATCCGCACGATGATGAACCATTCCACCACCGAAGTGTTTTTCGACAATGTTCACGTCCCCACCGAAAATCTGATCGGCGAAGAGGGCAAGGGCTTTCGCTATATCCTGTCGGGCATGAATGCCGAACGCATCCTCATCGCTGCGGAATGCATTGGTGACGCGAAGTGGTTTATCAAAAAGGCCACGGATTACGCCAACGAAAGACGCGTCTTTGGCCGCCCGATTGGGCAGAACCAAGGCGTACAATTCCCTATTGCCCGGGCCTATGCGCAGATGCGCGCGGCCGAACTGATGGTCAAACATGCGGCGTCCTTGTTTGAATCAGGCCGCGATTGCGGGGCCGAAGCGAACATGGCCAAGATGCTTGCGGCAGAGGCGTCATGGGCGGCGGCAGAGGCCTGCGTGCAGACCCACGGCGGTTTCGGATTTGCCGAGGAATATGATATTGAGCGCAAATTCCGAGAGGCGCGGTTGTATCAAGTGGCACCCATCTCGACCAACCTGATCCTGTCGCATTTGGCCGAGCATGTGCTTGGCTTGCCAAGGTCATATTAACATGACCGGTCCGCTTGCAGGGCTGTTGGTCGTCTCGATCGAACAGGCGGTGGCCGCCCCCGCTTGCACCGTGCGCTTGGCTGATGCGGGCGCCCGCGTGGTCAAGATTGAGCGTGAATCTGGCGATACTGCCCGCCATTACGACCGCGCCATTCACGGCACCAGCGCCTATTTCGCTTGGCTGAACCGGGGCAAGCAAAGCGCTGTGCTCGACATTAAAGCCGAAGCCGATCGCGCGATAATTGAAGAAATGGTGTCGCGGGCCGATGTCTTTGTTCAAAATCTGGCCCCCGGCGCTGCGGCAAGGCTGGGCCTTGGCGCGGCCGAACTTGTGGCGCGCTTTCCGCGAATCATCGCCGTCGATATCGTTGGCTACGGCCAAGACACGCCCGCCCGCGACATGCGTGCCTATGATATGCTCATCCAAGCCGAAAGCGGGCTTTGTGCGGTGACGGGTACGGCGGAGACGCCGGTCAAAGTTGGCGTGTCGCTGGCCGACGTCGCCACGGGGATGACCGCACATGCCGCGGTCCTTGAGGCTTTGTTGGAACGCGCGCTGACTGGCAAAGGTAAGGCGATTGAAATCGCCATGTTCGACACGATGGCCGATTTGATGTCGGTCCCCTTGCTGCACCACGATTATGCCCACCAAAACTCTCCCCGGGTGGGATTGAGCCACGCAGCGATTTACCCTTACGGATCCTTCGATTGCCGCGATGGACAGGTGGTTGCGGTGGTTCAAGCGCAACATGAATGGGTACGCTTTTGCACCGCCGTCCTGCGCCGCCCCGACCTGATCGGCGATCCTCGCTTTGTGGACAATCCCGCGCGCGTGGCCAATCGGGCCGCGCTAGACGGGATTATTCGACCCATTTTTGCAGCTCAGACCCAAGCCGACATGATTTCAATCCTTGACTCTGCCGACCTGCCTTGGTCGCGCGTCAGCACGGTGGCAGACCTGTCAGCCCACCCCGCCTTGCGGAGGATGGAGGGCCAAGTGGCCGGCGGCGCCTTTGCCGGAGCGGTATCGCCCTTGCGCCGCGATCTGGTTGCGGGGCCCGTGCCGGAACTCGGCCAAGACACCGACGCCATTCGGGCGGAATTCTCCCCATGACCGAGACCGAAATTGACATAGAACATCTGCGCCAATGGATCGGCCGAACCGAGACCGCGCAAGACACCGTCTCTGCTCGCTTGGTTGCGGGCTATCTTGCTGTGTTAGATGATCCAAAGCCGCACCGCGATGTCGGCGATCTTGCCCCCTTGGCCATTCACTGGTGCCTTGCGCCCGAAACCCAACCGATGTCACAACTCGGGCTGGACGGCCACCCCAAACGCGGCGGATTGCTGCCTCCCGTGCCGTTGCCGCATCGGATGTGGGCGGGGGGCAAGATTGATTTGGTTGGCCGCTTTTCAGTGGGCGATGTGATCACCCGGCACTCGACGGTGCGAGATGTCACGCCCAAGAATGGGCGGAGCGGGCCTTTGTGCTTTGTGGCGGTCGATCATACCTTTGTGGGCCCGAAAGGGCTGATCCTGACCGAACGGCACGACATCGTCTATCGCGCAGCGCGTGACCCGAATGCACCGGCCCCAGTGATCCCGCAGGCGCCCTTGGGGCGCTGGTCCTACGGCGTTATGGCCGATCCAGTTTTGCTGTTTCGTTATTCAGCCATAACCTTTAACGGCCACCGAATCCATTACGACCGACATCACGCGATCACGTCGGAAGGCTACTCCGGTCTCGTCGTACATGGCCCGCTGCAAGCCACAATGATGCTGGAATTTGCCGCGCGGCTGCAAGACAGCCCGCCCACAAGCTTCACCTTTCGCGGCATCAGCCCGCTGATTGACGGCGCGGCTTTCACCGTCAATGCCAACAAAACCCCCGAAGGTCTGCACCTTTGGACCGCGTCCGCGGATGGCCGCCTGTGCATGGAGGCGCAGGCTGTCTGGGCCTAACGAAATTCAACAGGGGCACAGCCCTGGGCCGCGCCTTCACCCAAAGGGAGATGCAAGATGATCAGGTTAGGCGTTGACGTCGGCGGCACCTTCACCGACCTCGTCCTTGAGGCGGTGGGGGCGGACGGAAAGCAAGAGGTTTTTGTCCACAAAGTGTCCAGCACACCGCAAGATCAATCGATCGGCGTTGTACAGGGCGTGGTGGAACTTTGCGCCATAGCGGGGATTCAGCCGGGACAGGTCGACGCGCTGTTTCATGGCACGACGGTCGCGACAAACATCGTGATCGAACGGGATGGGGCCGATGTAGGGATGATCACCACCAAGGGTTTTCGTGACATCTTGCACATGGCCCGCCACAAACGCCCGCATAACTTCTCGTTGCAATTCGACGTCCCATGGCAAAGCGCCCCGTTGATCAAGCGCCGCAATCGTATTGCCGTGACCGAGCGGATCATGCCGCCGACAGGCCAAATCGAAACCCCGCTGAACCTTGATGAGGTGGAACAGGCCGCCGAACTTTTCGCGCAGCGCGGGCTCGAGGCGGTTGTGATCGGATTTTTGTTTTCCTTCCTCAACAACGATCATGAATTGAAGGCCAAAGAGATCGTCAAACGGGTCATGCCAAACGCTTTCATCTGCGCCTCGTGCGAGGTGGTAAACACGATGCGGGAATATGAACGCTTCTCGACGGCAGCCATGAACGCCTATATCGGGCCGCGCACAGCGGGCTATCTGGACAATTTGCAGCGCCGTCTGCGAGAGGCGGGCGTGAACGCTTATGTTCGCATGATGCAATCGAACGGTGGGGTATCGACCGTAGAACAGGCCAGCAAGAATCCGGTCGGTCTGTTGCTTTCGGGCCCAGCAGGCGGTGTCATTGGCGGGCGCTGGACCGGGCAGGCATGTGATCAGGGCCAGGTCATCACGATCGACATCGGGGGCACGTCAGCTGACATCTCGGTCATTCGTGATGGCAATCTGACAATCAAGAACCCCCGCGATACCGAAGTGGCAGAGATGCCCGTGCTGGTGCCGATGATCGACATCGACGCCATCGGCGCAGGCGGTGGATCCATCGCGTATGTCGATAGCGGCGGAGCATTTCGCGTAGGACCAAGGTCAGCCGGGGCGGAACCCGGGCCTGCCTGCTATGGCAAAGGCGGGGTAGAACCCACAGTGACAGATGCCCAAGTGGTGCTGGGCCGGCTCGACCCAGAGCAGTTCTTGGGCGGCGGGCTCAAGATTGATCCGGCCTTGGCCGAAGCGGCCATCAGATCCAAACTGGCAGAGCCTTTGGGGCTTTCAGTCAAAGATGCGGCGCTGGGCGTTTTGCGCATCATCAACAACCACATGGCACTTGCCATCGCCTCCAATTCCGTGGCGCGGGGCATTGATCCGCGCGGATTCAGCCTGATGGCCTTTGGCGGTGCAGGCCCGCTGCACGGCGTCGCGCTTGGCGAGGCGATTTGGGCAAAGAACGTCATCTCGCCGCTGCATCCGGGCATCACGGCGGCAATGGGGCTTTTGGTCACCGAACCGCGGTATGAATTCACCCGTTCGTCGCTGTCGATCTTGCAGGCGGGCGATACCAGCAGCTTTGCCCAGATCGGGGCGGTGTTTGACAAGTTGCAAACCGAGGCGAAGGCACAGCTTGACAGCGACGGCATTCCGCCAGCCGCCCAACGCTTTTCGCGCATCGCGGAATGCCGCTATGTTGGGCAAGGCTTTGAACTGCGCGTCGATGTGCCCGATGGGACCTTTACCGCCGAAAAAGCGGCGGGCGTCGCGAAGGCCTTTTATGCGGTGCACCGTACCGAATATGGCCACGCCTTCGAAGATCAAGCGGTCGAAGTGGTGACATTGCGGGTGATCGGAACGGCCTCGGCCGACACCCTTCGCTTGCCTGAACTGGCAAAGGGCGGGCGCCGGAACCCGTCTGATGCCGCCCTTTACGCCCGAATGACCACCTTTGACGATGGGCAAACGCTGGAAACCCCGCGCTATGACCGTTCCAAACTGAAGGCCGAAGATGTGGTGACAGGCCCTGCCATCGTCACCCAAAAGAACTCAACCACTGTGATCCCCAAGGGCTATACCGCCACCGTGATGCGTTTGGGTGACATTGTGATCAGCCGCAACGGAAAGGAGTCCTAAGCCATGAGCATGACAATTGATCCAATCACGCTGCAAGTCATCGGGGGTGCCCTTCACGCCATCGCGGAACAGATGGGCAATGTGCTGTATCGGATGTCCTATTCTTCGATCATTCGCGAAAGCCAGGACCTTGGGGCAGGGCTTTTTGATCTGGATTACAATACCCTGTGCGAAAGCGATTCCACGCCAATGCACATCGGGTCGATCCCAGGCTACCTGCGCGGCATCGAAAAAAGCATTCCGCTGTCGGACTGGCATGAAGGGGACGTGGTGATCCACAACCACCCCTATTTTGGTGCCAGCCATTCGCCCGACATCGGCATTGTCATGCCGATCTTTTACTGTGGTGAGTTGGTGGGCTTTTCGGCGAACACCGCCCACCACTTGGACATTGGCGCAGCGACCCCCGGCCTGATCATCGACGTGCCGGATGTCTTTGCCGAAGGGATGCTTCTGAACGGCTTGAAACTGGTCGAAGCGGGCAAGCGCAACGATACGCTGTGGCGCTATATCAGTGGCAACACCCGCGTGCCGGGATTGGTGATGCGCGATCTTGAAGCACAGATCGCGTCGGCCGAACTGGGGGTCAAACGGTTTTGCGAGTTGATGGATACCTATGGTCGCGCCACTGTGGAACAGGCCTCTAAGCAATTGATGGATTATTCCGAACGCATGCTGCGGCGCGAAATCGCCAAGATCCCCGATGGGGAATATGTGGCCGAAGGGTTCCTTGACGACGACGGCCGCACAAGGGGCGTGCATCTGCCAATCAAGGTGACCGTTCGCGTGACCGGCGACGATGTCGAAGTGGACATGACCGGATCCTCGCCGCAGGTGCCCACGGCCTATAACGTGCCCTTTGAAGGGTCGACCAAAGTCGCCTGCTACTTCGCCTTCCGCGCCCTTTTGCTGGATACCTACACGAACACTGAATACATCCCGCAAAACGAAGGCTCGTTCCGCCCGGTCAAGGTAACGGCCCCGTTGGGATGCATCTTCAACCCCATTGCCCCCGCAGCATGCGAGGCGCGATTCAATCAGATCCAGCGTATTGTTGATTTGATCATCAAGGCGCTTGCGCCCGTACTGCCCGATAAATGCACCGCTGGAAACGCAGCCTGCCTGTCCTTTGCAAGCTATTCCGGCGTGCGCGACACGGGCGATTACTGGGTATTGATCGAGGTGAACGAGGCGTCGATGGGCGGGCGTCCCAAATCGGATGGTCCCGATACGATTGAAGAGTTGATGCGCAACACCCGCAACAACCCGCTGGAAGACCTGGGGATGCACCTGCCCGTGATTTGCGATCGCTATGAAATTCGCGACGATGTGTTTCCGGGCGCAGGGGAGTTTCGCGGCGGCATGGGCGTTGTCAAGTCGCAGCGCTTTTTGGTGCCGGGCTTCATGACTCACGAAAGCGACCGCAACGAAGATGTGCCATGGGGTATCTTTGGGGGCGCAGAGGGCGTGACAGCGGCTGTGCGGATGCACAACCACAACAACGACTCGGCCCCGATCGACGTTCCGGCCAAAATCTCGGGGCTGCGGGCAGAAGCGGGGGATGTGATCACCTATCTTTCGCCCGGCGGCGGGGGATATGGTCCCAGCCTGAAACGCGACCCAAACAAGGTGCTGGATGACCTGTTGGACGGGTACATTACGCCAGACCATGCACGTCAGGTTTACGGCGTTGTCGTCAAGCCTGTGACCAATGGTTACCAATGGGGCCTTGACCTTCCCGCAACGGCCAAGCTGCGGGCAAGCCTGTCTATGGCTTGACAGTCGACGGTTCAGTCCTCCCAGTAAGGGGGCGGTGCGATGGGGATAACCTGCCGCCCGCCCTTTTGCATTGGGGCCGGGGCCATGGATCTGCGCGACTTTCAATATTTCATCGCCATCGCAGAGACGGGCAGCTTTTCCAAAGCCGCGATGGCGCATACGATTGCCCAATCGGCGCTAAGTCGGCGCATCCGTGACCTTGAACTTGACCTCGGCGTGCCCCTTTTCTACCGCAACGGGCGCGGGGTGGTCGTGACCGAAGCCGGAGCGACCTTTCTGGCCCGGGCGCGCAGCATTTTGGCCGATGTGGCGAAGATACGTTCAGAACTGAACGCCAGCCACGCAAGCTTGAAAGGTGTGGTTACCTTAGGCGTGCCGCCCTCCGTCGGGTTGGTGCTGTTGGCCCCCCTGCTGTCACAGATAAGGAACGACTTTCCGGGAATACAGATGCGTGTCTTGGAAGGCTTCAGCGGTTATGTTGCGGAATGGCTGGCCAGCGGTCGGGTGGATCTTGCCGTTCTGTACAAAGTGCGCGCGGGCACGTTTCCCGATGCCGAACATCTGCTGTTTGAAGACATGCACCTCATCTCGTCTCGGCACGCGAGGCCCTTGGGGCAGGGGGCCACGGTGGCGCTGCACGATCTGGCTGGCGAGGATTTGGCCCTGCCAGGCGCCCCCCATGGGCTGCGAATTCTGGTCGACGAGGCCTGCGCGCGCGCGCAAGTGACCCTTTCTGTTGCGATGGAGTTGGAAACCCTGCCAACCATCCGCGGCCTCGTGGCCTCGGGCACGATACGCACGATATTGCCCATAACCGCCGTTCAGGCCGAGTTGCAAAATGGCGAACTGGTGGCGCAAAAGATCGTGGGCCCCGTGATCAGCCGAGAATTGATCTTGGTCCACGCCCCGCAACGTGCGCAAGCCCCGACAACCCGCGCTGTGGTTAAACTGATCCGCGCGCACATCGAACATCTGCTGGAATCGGGCGCTTGGCTGGGAAGAGTTTAGCGGACAACCTGGCTGGCGCGGTATCCGCTGGGCGTTTGACCGAACTTGGCCCTGAACAGCCGCGAAAACTGCGCCTGATCGGAAAAACCAAAGCGATAGGCAACATCAGACATCGGGCCGGGGTTTGACATGGACAGCAGATTGCGCGCAGCGATCAGACGCTCTTCGCGGATCAACTGCGACACAGTTGCGTTGCCGTCGGCGAAAATCTCATGCAAATATCGTTTGGAAATGCCACAGGCATCAGCCACCAGATCGGGCGACAGATCCGGGTTTGACAGGTTGCGCCGGATCACTTCCTCAGCGCGTTTAAGGTGGGCCATGCGCACCGCACTTTGCGCCCCGTCCGCTATTTCACCGTTGCGGTCGATGGCCAACGCCAAAAGCTCAATAAGGTGCCGCCCCAGCACATCGCCCGCCGTGGCATCAGCGGGGGCTTGCACTTGGACTTGTTGGGCCATCGTGGTGAAAAGTCCGCCCAATCCGCCCCGCCCATCAAAGACTTGGGCGCAATAGCGGTCGGGGCTGCGAAGTTTCTGGGTCAACACGGGCTTGGCGACCTTTAGAACACACAGATCATTGGCTGCTTCATACGAGAAGCGATAAGGCTCGTCGCCGCGCTCCAAAATAAAGCCGCCCGGATCACAGCGCACTTCGCGTCCCAATTGGCGAAAGGTGACGGGGGCGCGGCGCGGAATGGTGATCAGATACTGCTCCTCGCAGGTACCCGCGATGTGGCGTGGGTGCCGTTCGTATTGCACGGCTTCTGTCTGCAAACGGGACACCGACAGATCGCCCAAGTTTTGGTGTTCCAACTGGCCATCAAACCGCGCCGCGTCGCGAAAGGTCAGTTGCAGCGGAAAATAGACATCCGCAATCACGCCATTCCAATGCCCTGCCCGTGCGGCAGGGGGCAGATTGGATGTGCTATGGCGCATGACAGTCAAAGCGCTGCCCCCCCTTCGGGCCAAATAGATCGACCCATGCTTGGGCAAAGCCATGGTCTTTGCAAGGAGATTCGGGCCCCCACGCACTCCGCCATGCGCTAAGTGCACGGGCTGACAAATCCTTGTTCCCTCTGGCGCAAGACGCCTGCGATGGAATCGGTCAGGCTACGGTCTGAACGGGCAGATTCTGCCCCGCACCAAGCCCGACCCTTTGTCAGAAAGAGCGTCCGATGACTAATTCGAAGGTTGATCCGATTACCCTGTCCGTCGTGCGCGGCGTACTGGAAACCACGCAGCGCGAAATGACCCTGACGTTGGAGCAAACGGCGCGGTCATCGGTGTTCAATCTGGCGCATGATTATTCAACAGCCTTGTTCAATGCCACGCCTGAGATGATCTTGCAGGGCCAAGATATCCCGATCCATCTGGGCTCGCTGATCCCTGCAATGAAATCGGTGGCCAAGTATTTTGAAGGCGATATCCACGATGGCGACCTTATCCTTCACAACGACCCGGAATACGGCGGGTCGCACATCATTGACACCTGCATGTATTATCCGGTGTTTTATCAAGGTGAATTGGTGTTTTGGACCGTCTGCAAAGGCCATCTGACCGACATCGGTGGCCCCGTTCCTGCAGGTTATAACCCCGCCGCCACCGAGATTTTCGCCGAGGGTCTTCGCATTCCGCCATTGAAGCTCTGGGATAGGGGCAAGCCGCGCAATGATGTCATCAACCTGCTCCTTTCGAACATGCGCGCGCGGCGTGATCAACAGGGCGATTTCAACGCCCTGATCGGCGCTTGCAAGGTGGGCGCGCGCGCGCTGATTGCGCTGATGGATAAATACGGCAAAGACACCGTGCAAACCTGCATTGCCGAACTTTTGAACATGGCCGAGGCGCATATGCGCAGCCTGATCGCCAAGGTGCCTGACGGTACCTATACTGGCACGGCTGTTCTGGAAGATGCAGGCCACGGCTTTGGCGATTTTGACATCACAGCCACGGTCACGATCACGGGTGACAGCTGCCACATCGCCATTCAATCGCCGCCCCAAATTCCTTATTTCATCAACAGTTACGAAGGCAACAGCCACTCGGGCGTCTATCTGGGCCTAATGATGTTCGCGCAACTGCCGCCGCCCTACAACGAGGGGCTATATCGATGCGTTTCGACCGACATGGGCCCCAAGGGCACCTTGTGCAACGCCAAATCTCCCGCCCCCCACATGAACTGCACGACCACACCGATGGAAACGCTGACCGACGCCGTGCGTTTGGCCTTTGAACAGGCTGCGCCCGACAAGGTTTCGGCCAGCTGGGGCCACGCCAATGGATGCAACATCGCCGGCTGGGACAAGCGTCATGACGAAGAATACGTTACGATGGTTCTGGCGTCGATCATCTCGGGTGCAGGGGCGACGGCCAATCAAGATGGCTGGCATGCTTGCGGGCCGGAATGCTGCTTTGGCGCGCTGACATCGGGCGACATCGAGATGTTGGAACATTCCTATCCGATCATCATTCACCGCTATTCCTTGATGGAAGACTCTGGCGGCGCGGGCCGGAACCGCGGCGGGTCTGGCACCTGTTGGGAGGTGGAACCACTGGACTCTCCCATGACGCTGATCACCTTTGGTGAGGGTCGCCGCATTCCCGCCATGGGGGCCGCTGGCGCGAAATCGGCGATGGTTGCACCCAAGGTTGGATCCTTGGAACTGACGCGCAATGGCAAGACGGAAGTGATCACAAACAACGTCATTGAAACCATCCATCCCGGAGAGCGCGCGGCCAACCGCAACCCGGGGGGGGGCGGGTTTGGTCTGGCTTTCCAGCGCGATATCGCCCGCGTGGTCGATGATGTGCGCAACGGACTTGTCAGCGAGAAGGGCGCCCGTCTCGATTACGGCGTGGTCTTTGCGAATTTCGCCGACCTCGAGGTGGACCACCAAGCTACCGCCGCCCTTCGCGCCACCGCCGCTTGATCAAGGACAAAGCCATGCAAAACCAATATCGTCTGGGCATTGACGCCGGCGGCACATTCACCGATTTCATCCTTGCCGACCGCAAGGGCGATGTGAGGATCTTCAAGGCCCTATCGACCCCGCAGGATCCCACCCTTGCCATCCGCAACGGTCTGAAATTGATCGAGGAAGAAACCGGCATCTCGGCAGGTGAGATCGTCTCGAATGCCGATCTTTGCATCAACGGAACCACGGTGGGCCTTAATGCACTGATCCAGCACAAGGGCGCGAAAGCCGGTCTTATCGCCACGAAGGGGCATGAGGACAGCATCGAAATTCGTCTGGGCCATAAAGAAGACGGCTATCGCTATGATCCCGAATATCCACCCGCAACCATGCTGGTCCCACGATATCTGCGGCGCGGCGTCGCCGAGCGGGTGATTTCCACAGGGGCCGTCCACACCCCGTTGAACGAAGAAGACGTGCGCGAGGCGTGCCGCCATTTCATCCGTGAAGGGGTGGATTCGGTTGCCATCTCGTTTGTCTGGTCGGTGCTGCACCCCGAACACGAACTGCGCGCGGCCGAGATTGTGCGGGAAATGATGCCAAACGTCCGGCTGACGGTGGGCAGTCAGCTTTACCCACAGGTACGCGAATACACCCGCACGTCGACAGCCATCGTAAATGCCTATCTTGCCCCGATCCTGACGCGCTACGTCGAGGCGGTGGATGGGTATTTCCGCAGTCTTGGGGCCAAGAATCCGGTGCGCTATTTCCAATCCAACGGCGGGTTGGCGGTTGGATCTGTTGTGTCGGATCAGTCGGTCTATGCCATCAACTCCGGCCCCGCTTCGGCCCCGCAGGCGGCGCTCTATATTGCCGAACCCTGGGGGTTGAAAAACATCATCACCGTCGACATGGGCGGTACGTCATTTGACATCACGTTGACGCGGGATGGTCGGGCCAATGTCTCGAAAAACATCGACTTTTTGCGCTACCGAATCGGCATTCCGATGATCCAAGTGGAAACGCTGGGTGCGGGCGGCGGATCGATCGGCTGGATCGACAGCATGGGCCTGATGCAGATGGGCCCCCAATCGGCCGGCTCTGAACCGGGACCCGCGGCCTATGACCAAGGGGGAACCCAGCCCACAACGACGGATGCCAACCTTGTCTTGGGCTATATCAACCCCGATGGTTTGGTTGGCGGGCGTCTGCCATTGCATACACAAAAGGCCCGTGATGCCATCAAGGCGCGTATCGCGGATCCCTTGGGATTGTCCGTTGAAAAGGCCGCTTATGGCATGTTCAACATCGTCAATAACAACATGGTCAACGCCATTCGCCGCGTGTCGGTGGAACGCGGATATGATCCTCGCGACTTTGTGCTGAACTGCGCGGGCGGGGCCACGGGCGCGCATATAACGGCACTTGCGCGCGAGATGGGGATCAAGCGGGTGCTTATCTCAAAACTCGCATCAGGGCTTTGCGCCTATGGGCAGATCATTTCAGACGTCAAGTATAACTACATGGCTCCGGCCCCGATCAGGCTGGATGCCGTGGGCGCGGCGCAAAAGCTGGACGGGCTGTTCAACGGTTTGGAAACCAAGGGCGTGGCGGATCTAACCCGCGATGGCTTCACGCAAGACCGCATTTCCATTCGCCGCAGTCTGGATATGCGCTACGTCGGTCAAGTTCACGAATGTACGGTGGAAATCGACCCCTTTGCTTTGACAGATGACGTTTTGGTCAAGTTGATCGAAGCGTTCCACGCCCGCCATGAAGAGCTTTATACCTATTCCGAACGCCAAAGCGTGGTTGAAATCGTCAACGTCGAAAGCGCCATTTGGGGGCGGGTTGATAGGCCCAATCGCATGATGGTGGCCCCCGGCAAAGGGGCTGCAGCTGCATTGGAAGGCACACGCCCGATGATCTTTGATGCCGGGGCCGTGGCGCAAGATGTGCCGGTCTATTCGGGCGCGCGGCTTGGGGCGGGTGACAAGATCACAGGACCCGCCGTGATTGAAGAAGTCACAACTACCCTTGTGATCGAACCCAATTGGCAGGCAGAGTTGCACGAAAGCGGCGTCTATCTTGTCGACATGATCGGCGCATGACGAGCGGGGGGAAAACATGACTTTGCTGAACTGTGACATGGGCGAAAGCTTTGGTTTGTACCGCATCGGCGACGATGCGGGCCTGATGCCGTTGATCGACGTGGCCAACGTGGCCTGCGGCTTTCATGCGTCAGATTACAACCACATGCGATCCACCGTGCAACTGGCCAAGAAGCACGGTGTCAAAGTCGGGGCGCATCCTTCGCTGCCCGACTTGCAGGGCTTTGGCCGGCGCGAGATGAAGATCGGACGGGAGGAAATGACCAACTGTCTGATCTATCAAATTGGTGCGCTCAAAGGTTTCTTGCAGGCCGAGGGGATGGAACTGAACCATATCAAACCTCATGGCTCGCTGTACGGCATGGCCGCGCGGATGGAAGATATTGCCCACGCGATCTGCGATGCCGCCGATATCTTCAAAGTGCCGTTGTTTGGCATGATCGGCACCTTGCATGAAACCATCTACCCACAGCGCGGCCATATCTTCCTTTCGGAATTTTACGCCGACCTTGACTATAACGATGCCGGCGGGCTGATCATCACCCGCGAACACCACGCGACCGATGAGGCCAAGGCAACCGCCGCCTGCCTGCGCGCGATCAAGGAAGGCAAAGTAACAAGTGTCGGCGGGGTTGACGTGAATGTGCGAGCCGATACGATCTGCGTGCATTCCGATACACCCAATGCCGTCGCCCTTGCCAAAGCGGTGCGCGGTGCCATCTCTTCCCTTCCCTCCCAGCGCTGAAAAGGTCCGACCCATGAGCAAACAAATCCTCTCGCCCTTGCCCGGCACCTTTTACAGCAAGCCCGCTCCCGACCAGCCGCCGTTCAAAACGGTCGGCGATACGGTTGCCCCGGGCGATGTGATCGGGCTGATCGAAGTGATGAAATCTTTTCACGAAATCGCCGCGGACCAAGCCGGCACCATCACTGCCTTTATCGCAGATGACGAAGAACCCGTGATGGCAGGCCAAGCGCTGATCGAACTGGCGTAACAATGGCCATCAAAAAGCTTTTGATTGCAAACCGGGGCGAAATCGCCGTGCGGATCATCCGCGCGGCTCAAGAACTGGGAATTGCCACGGTTCAGGTACATTCGGCGGCCGATGCGGACTCTCTTGCTGTGAAGATGGCGGACGAGGCTGTGAATATCGGCCCGCCAATGGCATCAAAATCCTACCTGAACATCGCCAACATCCTGAAAGCCGCCGCCGAGACGGGCGCAGATGCGGTGCATCCCGGGTATGGCTTTCTGGCCGAAAACGCTGATTTCGCCGACGCGGTCGAAGCGGCTGGCTTGATCTGGGTTGGCCCCAAAGGCAGCGCCATTCGCGTGATGGGAGATAAGGTCGCCGCCCGCGTTGCTGCGCAATCGGCGGGTGTTCCTGTCGTGCCCGGATCAGACGGTCGCATAGATGACCCCGATCAGGCCCGCGCGCTGGCACTCAAGATCGGCTTTCCGGTGATGATAAAGGCGGCTGCAGGCGGCGGAGGGCGCGGCATTCGAATTGCCCAAGACATCGAAGAGTTCGACCGCCTTCTTCCCCAAGCCAGCGCCGAGGCGAAGGCGGCCTTTGGCGACGGCGGCCTTTATATGGAAAAAGTCATCGAACGCGCCCGTCATATCGAGGTGCAAATCTTGGGCGATGGCACAGACGTGATCCATTGCTTTGAACGCGAATGCTCGCTGCAGCGTCGCCGCCAAAAGGTTTGGGAAGAAGCGCCATCTGCCGCTTTGCCTCAGGCGATGCGAGAAAAACTCTGCGCCTCAGCCGTGGTCTTGGCCAAGGCAGTGCAGTATCGCGGCGCGGGGACGTTGGAGTATCTGTATGACGATGCCTCTGGTGCGTTCTATTTTATCGAGATGAACACCCGAATTCAGGTCGAACACCCGGTGACAGAGATGATCACGGGCATTGACCTTGTTCGCGAAATGCTGCGCATCGCGGGCGGCCTGCCCCTTCGCTACAGCCAAAATGATGTGCGCCTGACCGGCCATGCGATTGAAGTGCGGATTTGTGCGGAGGACCCTGCGCAAGGCTTCAAGCCCGGTCCCGGCACGATCTCAACGCTCAAAGTCCCCGGAGGGCCGGGCGTAAGGTTCGATACGATGCTTTATCAGGGTTATACTGTGCCGCCCTTTTACGACTCTCTTTTGGGCAAGCTGATCGTGTGGGATGAAACACGTGCGCAAGCGATCAGCCGTATGGCCCGCGCCTTGGGCGAGTTAGAGGTGGGCGGATTGCCCACGACAAAACCTTTGCATCAAGCCCTTGCGCGCGATGCCGAAGTGCAAGCCGGACAGTTCCACACGCGTTGGCTGGAACCTTGGCTGGACCAGAATGCAGACAGACTGGGTGAGGAGGCCTGAACCCCATGACAACCCGATATACTTTCGGCGGTGACGAACACATCTTTGTGGAATGCAGCGAGGAAATGTCGCTTGACGCGTTCTTTAGGGGCATGTCGATCACCAATGCCCTTCGCGACGCCAAGATCAAAGGTGTGACCGAGATTTGCCCGGCCAACGCCTCGTTTCAAGTGCGCTTCAACCCTGACATCATCGCCCCCGACGAGATGATGCGCCAACTCAAAGCGCTGGAGGCTGTGGCGCAATCGGCCCCGTCGACCCTCAATACCCGCATCATCGAAGTGCCGGTTTATTATAATGACCCATGGACGCATGAAACCGGACAGCGTTTTCGCGAGCGCCACCAAGACCCAAGTTCGACTGACATCGAATATACGGCGCGGATCAACAATCTGGATGGGATTGACGGCTTTATCAAAGCCCATTCGGGCGCGCCTTGGTTCGTGTCGATGGTCGGGTTTGTCGCAGGTCTGCCGTTCCTTTATCAGATGGTCGACCGTGACCGTCAGATTCAGTCGCCCAAATATCTTCGCCCGCGCACCGATACACCGCGTTTGACCGTGGGCCACGGCGGGTGCTTTGCCTGCATCTATTCGGTTCGGGGTGCGGGTGGATATCAGATGTTCGGCATCACGCCCATGCCGATATACGACCCCAACCAGACCACAACTTACCTTCGCGACTTCATGTGCCTGTTCAAGCCGGGTGACATTGTAAAGTGGAAGCCGATCGGCCGTGAGGAATATGACCACACGGTGGCCGAAGTGGATGCAGGTCGTTGGCAACCCCGCATTGCCCCGGTGACTTTCAGTTTGGAAGCGTTCGCCAAGGACATTGACGGCACCAATGCGCGCGTGATGGAGGCTCTCAATGGCCATTAATGTCCTTAAGCCCGGCCTGTCTACCACGGTTCAGGATCTTGGCCGTCCAGGCTATTACCACATCGGCATTCCAACCTCGGGCGGGATGGATACGCTGTCGCTGGCTGCGGCCAACCTGCTCGTCGGCAATGACGCCGGGGCTGCGGTGCTGGAAGCCGTCTTCATGGGGCCTGAGCTGGAGTTCACCCAAGACGCGATGGTCGCCGTCACCGGTGCCGATTTGCCGCCAAAGGTCGACGGGCAAGATCAGCCCGGCTGGACGGCGTTCAAGGTGAAAAAGGGCCAGGTTCTGTCCTTTGGCTTCCTGAAAAAAGGCGCGCGGGGCTATATCGCGGTGTCGGGCGGCATTGATGTGCCCGTCGTGCTGGGGTCGCGCTCGACCTACACTTTGGGCGCTTTGGGCGGGTTTGAAGGGCGCAAACTGGCGGCGGGCGATGTGTTGCCACTGGGCAAGGGCGCGCTCGTGGCCGAAGGGCGCAGCGTCGCCGAAGATCTGCGCCGCGCACCCGGTGCCCCTGCGGAACTGCGTATGCTGCCGGGCCTGTATTGGCACCGCATTACCGAACAGGCTGGTCGGAACTTTTTCGAAGATACCTGGAAAGTGGCCCCCGAGGCCGACCGCATTGGCTACCGCTTCAAGGCCGGTCGTCCGCTGGACTTTGTGCCGCGCACACCGCCCTTTGGCGCGGGATCTGATCCATCCAACATTGTGGATGCCTGCTATCCCTATGGGTCTGTTCAGGTGCCTTCGGGCACGGAACCGATTGTTTTGCACCGTGATGCGGTATCCGGCGGCGGCTATATGATGATTGGCACAGTTGTGTCGGCCGACATGGACCTAATCGGACAATTGCAGCCCCATACACCGACCAAGTTTGTCAAGGTCACGATGGAACAGGCCCTGACTGCCCGCGCTGACCGTCGCAAAACGTTAGAGGCTATCGCTAAAGCCTTGGCATGATAGGATGTGGCGGGGCTCAGCCTCGCCACAATCATCCCGTCCTGAACGGGCAAAGAGGTTCCCTTGGCGCTTCCTCCCGATGCTAACCAAATCCCAGTCTTGGCGGCACCCGCCCATCTACCCCGGCGGCGGCTACGGGTACGCGGCACCTCGATCACCTTGTTGAAAGAGGTGCGCGAGCGGGCGCAGGCGGATTTAGGATTTGATGTCGACTACGAGCTTTTGGATTTCATCACCTGCCAACGACAGGCCGCGATGCAGCCAGATGGCTATGACATCTATGAGCAATGTTTTCACAATCTGGACATTGTCTGGTTTTGGGGCGCTTTGCAGCCCATCGACACGCAGCGCATCGCCGATTGGGACAAGATTACGGACCTGTCGAAAGAAGGCGGGATCAGCAAATATGCATGGCGCGGCCATGGGGATGCGCCGGTGCGCAAGCTTTATGTTCAACCGGGTGGGTTCTTGGGGCCAAAACAGGGGCGATTCATTTCGATGTTGCCCACGGTCCACAATATGGACAGTTTTGGCTTTGACACGCGGGTGTTTGGCAACGGTGATGTTAAGCGCCCTTCTTGGGCGTGGCTCTTGGACCGCCGGGCCAAGGGACGTATTGCCTTGGTTGACGAACCCGCGATTGGTTTTTTTGACGCGGCCCTTGCGGCAGAAGCGGCCGGAGAGTTGCAGTTTGCCGATATTGGCAACATGACCATTTCCGAAATTGACGGGTTGATTGCCTTGTTGGAAGACCGCCGACGGCAGGGTTACTTCTGCGGCAGTTGGCGCACCGGGGAAGAGGCCGCCCAGTTGCTGACGCAAGACCGCGTTTCGGCCCAAAGCATGTGGTCGCCCGTCTACGGCCACTTGGGCAAAATGGCCGAGGTTTTTGTCGAATCCGCGCCGTTGGAAGGTTATCGCGCGTGGCATGGTGGGGCCAGCTTGTCGCGCCACTTGGCCGGCGCACAACTGGACATGGGCTATGACTATCTGAACTGGTGGCTGGATGGCTATGCCGGCGCGGTTATGGCGCGGCAAGGATATTACATGTCAGCCCCCGAACGCACAAAGGCGGCCTTGGCCCCCGAAGAATGGGCCTATTGGTACGAAGGCGCACCTGCGGCCCGCGATTTGCTCGGGCCTGCTGGTGCCGTTGTGGTAAAAACTGGCGCAAAGCGGGCAGGCGGCACCTATCAAGATCGTGCCAATCGCATTGCACTTTGGAACACCGTCATGGAGGAATACAACTACGCGGCCCGCGCGTGGGACCGCTTTATCCGCCGAGTGAACGAGGGGCAAAAATGACCCAGCGTTCCAGCAATTCCTTGGCGCAAGAGCCGCGCTACGAACTGATCACCCAAGTTCTACGCAGCAACATCTCGTCGGGCTTGCTTCCCGCCGGACTTGTCCTTTTGGAAGGACCGATTGCCGCCTTGATGCAAACCAGCCGCATTCCCGTTCAAGCAGCCCTGCGAACTTTGGCTGCCGAGGGTTTGGTGCACCGATTTGATGGGCGCGGCTATCTGGTCGGGTCCCCCGACCAAGACTTGGCGCCCTTGCGGCGCGATATTGCCGCCTTTGATCTGAACATTCCGCAGCAAGTGGATGACGCGCTGCAAACCCGCGGCACATGGAAGCATTTTTATGACGAAGTTGAAGAGCAGGTGGCTCTTTGCCAAGTCTTTGGAGAGTTCCGCCTCGTGGAAACCGAACTCTCCGACTATCTGGGCGTTAGCCGCACCGTCGTGCGCGATGTTCTGTCACGTCTCCAAGAACGCGGGTTGATCCGAAAAAACGCCAGCTCTCATTGGATAGCTGGGCCTTTGACGGCGCGGACCCTTCGAGAAAAATTCGAACTGCGCGCCATCATGGAACCCGCGGCCCTCCGCTTGGCGGCCCCCCATATTCATTACAGCAAGATAGAATCCTATCGGGACCGAATCGGCGTAGATCCAACTTTGAAGCCTGAGGGGCTTGAATCCGCACTGATGACGTATTGCATCGCGAAGGCATCAAACACAGCCTTGGTCGAGATGATCCAGACCAATCAGATGCTGCTGACTTCGGTCAACCATGCACTCACCGGGCTTGGTCTGCCCGAAGATGAGATCGCTTTGGACCAATACCGAACCCTTTTTGATCTGATTGCTCGTCATCCCATTGATTCAGCGGCGGAATACCTTCGGGACCATTTGCATATCATGGCATCCAAAAACTTGGCGCGAATGAAAATTGTCGCCGTGATCAGCGAAACCGTCGGTTTTGCGCCGTACTTGGTCTTGCAATAAAATGAACAATGAATTGATGGTTCGTTTTATGAATGCCTGAAGAGTTTACATGCGGCTTAATTTTTAAATCTTTGACGCACTTATTGCGTAAAACTACCGCACTGCGGCAACAAATGTTCGATTGACACGCGGTAAAAACCGCTATGTTATACGAAGTACAGTTTGTTGACGGTTGTGCGCGGCACGCAAGGTGCCGCGATTTGCCATTGGCATGAGGTAGGGGGCGGGGCGTGACTGTGTCACAGCCACCGTGGCAGGAAGTATGACAACGCAAACGGCTATCTTTCGGATCGACGGCGTCACGAAAAGCTATGGGGGCGTCAAAGCCCTTGACGCCGTGACGCTTGAAGCGGGGGTGAATGAATACCTGTCGCTTTTGGGTCCGTCAGGGTCCGGAAAGACCACTTTGCTGCGAGTCATCGCGGGCTTTGAAGCGCCAGATGCCGGCCGCGTTTACTTTCAAGGCCGGGACATCACGAACGTGCCAGCCCACGAACGCGGCATCGGTTTCGTCTTCCAGAACTTCGCCCTGTTCCCGCATTTGACCGTGCGTCAGAATGTGGCCTTCGGCATGGCAAACGGGTCAGAATCCATCTCGGCCGACGAGACCGCGCAGCGCACGCAGGCTGTGATCGACATGGTCGGCCTCACCGGGATGGAGGATCGCGGCGTCGATCAAATATCGGGCGGGCAGCGCCAACGCGTTGCTTTGGCGCGGACCTTGGTGATGCAGCCGAAGTTGGTGCTTCTGGATGAACCCTTGGGGGCCTTGGATGCCAACCTGCGCGGCCGGATGCGCAACGAATTGCGGGCTATTCGCGAAAGAATGGGTGTGACGTTCCTGCATGTCACTGGCAGCGAAACCGAAGCATTGGCGATGGGCGACAGCGTTGTTGTCCTTGACCGGGGCCGGATCATTCAACGCGGTGCACCCGATGACATTTATTCCAACCCCCAAAGCCCCGACGTGGCGCATTTCCTGAACAGGTTCAACATGTTTGACGGGGTGCTGTCTGCAGGCAACTTTGCGGGGCCGTTTGGCACCGTCGCGGCCGCCAAGGCGACGCGCGCCCTGCGCGATGTTTACGCCATTCGCTATGATCGCTTGCGCGTGCTGCCAGTGTCCGCGTCCGCCGAAGGGCCAGCTTTGAAGGCCACCTATATCGCAAACGAGTATCTTGGCTCATCGGTGATGAATTTCTTTGAAACCACCGATGGAAAAGTTGTGGAGGTGGAACATCACCTCTCGCTTGGTGCGCCCGAGATCTATGAGCCAAGGCAAGACTATCTGCTGACCTGGGCCCCTGAACAGGCGATCGTTTTCGGCCGGGAGGGCAAGTGATGTCAGACGTATCTGTTGAAGCCAAACGTGAAGGGCCCAGCTGGCTGATCCTTCCGGGGATCATCTGGATGGCATTGTTCATGGTCGTGCCGATCGCGATGATCTGCTATGTCTCCTTCTGGACGCAGACGACGTTTAACATTTCCTCCACCCCGACGCTCGCCAGTTGGAAGCAATTCTTCGCCTCTGACACCTACACAGGGGCGTTGTGGACCACGGTCCGGATTTGGCTGATCGTTTTGGCAACGACGTTCATAATTGGCTATCCGACGGCTTTGTTTGTCGGTCTTTTTGTCAAATCAAAGACCCTGTCTACCGTTCTGCTGGTGGTTTGCGTCATCCCCTTCTGGACGTCGTTCCTGATCCGCGTTCTGGCGTGGCGCCCCATGTTGGGCAAGGAAGGGGCGATCAACATCATCTTGTTGAAATTGCACATAATTACCCATCCGATCGAGGTGCTGCTGTTCACCGAACTGTCGGTGATCATCGGGATGAGCCAGATTTATTGCGTGTTCATGGTGGGCCCCATCGCTTTTATGCTGGGCCGTATTGACCGGAACATTATCGAAGCAGCACGCGATCTTGGTGCGGGGTTTGGCCGGATTTTCTGGAAGATCATCTTCCCGCTCAGTCTGCCGGGCGTCGTCGTCGGGGCAATCTTTGTCAGCGTGATGGTCTTGGGTGAATTTGCCACCTCTGGCGCTTTGTCGGGGCGCAAAGTCAACCTCTTGGGCAATATCATCGTCACCCAGGTCGGCTCGCTGAAATGGGCCATGGCCTCGGTCACTGGGGTGATCCTGACGGTGGTCATGGGTATGGTAATTGCCGCCTTCCTGCGGATCGTTGACCTGAAGCAGGAGTTGTAAGCAATGGAAAGCCGCGTTCTTAAACCCATGCTTGCTGTCTATGTTGTGGCGTTCATCCTGTTTCTTTACGGCCCCTTCTTTGTGCTGGGTATCCTGTCTTTCCAACAGGGCCCCGATGGCGGACCCCAGTTTCCGATCACTGAATGGTCTACCTATTGGTATCGCCAAATCTTTGGTCTGACACCGCCGTCGCGCATTGCCCCCTTGCCGGTGGGTGAGGCGTTGATCCGTTCGCTGATCTTGGCCTTTATGACGATGGTGACGTCGACCGTACTGGGTGTGATGTCGGCGCAGGCGTTCCGGCGTAAATTCCGCGGGTCGGGCGTTGTGTTTTACCTGATCGTACTGGGCATGATGGTGCCGGGCGTTTTGACGGGTCTTGGCACATCGCTTTTGGCCAACAATGTCTTCGACATCACCCGCCACTGGTACACCACGGCCTTCGCGACCCATGTGGCCTATACATTTCCCTTCGCTTTCTTGGTAATGCTGGCCATCTTGAACCGTTTCGACGGTTCGGTCGAAGAAGCCGCCTGGTCGCTTGGCGTCAGCCCATGGAAAACCTTCCGCAAGGTCACTTTTCCGCTGATATTCCCGGGTGTTCTGTCGGCCATGCTCTTTGCCTTCACCCTCAGCTTCGATGAATTTCCCCGGTCGCTCTTTGCTGCCGGCGGGACCGAGGATCAGACCCTGCCCTTGGCGATATACGGCACCTTTTCGGTCGAGATTCACCCGAATATCTTTGCCTTCGGCGTTCTGACCACGTTGTTCTCCTTCGCGCTTCTATCCGTTTACGGGATCTTGATGGGCCTATCGGTCCGACGCGCCCGTAAACTGGCCATGCAGGAGGAGATTGCATGACCATGACAGCGGTTGTCACAGGCGCAGGTTCGGGCATTGGTCAAGCGATTGCGCTGCGGTTGGCTGCCGATGGCTACAACGTTCTGGTGAACGACTTTCGACTTGAGGCGGCTCAGGCCACCGCGGCCCAGATTGGGAAAAAGGCCCTTGCGATTGGCGGCGATGTTTCGGTTGAAACGGACGTGGCAGCAATGGTCCATGCGGCCGAGGCTGCCTTTGGACCAATCACCCATTTGGTCAACTGCGCAGGCCATGTTCATCAGGGTAAGTTCACCGACCTGACCGTAGCTGATTTTGACCGGATGATTGCCGTGCATCTCCGCGGCACATTCCTGTGCACCCATGCCGTGTTAAAAGGGATGCTGGCACGCGGGGCGGGGGTGATTGTGAACATCGCCTCACAACTGGGGCAAATCGGCGGCACCGAATTGGTGCATTATTCCGCGGCCAAGGCCGGGATCATCGGCATGACCAAGGCGCTGGCGCGCGAAGTTTCGGCGCAAGGCGTGCGCGTCAATGCTGTTGCGCCAGGACCAATCAACACGCCCTTGGTCCGCAGTCTGTCTGCTGATTGGCAACGGGCAAAAGCCGCCGAGTTGCCCTTGGGCCGTTTTGGAGAGCCTGAAGAGGTTGCCGACACCGTTGCCTTCCTGTGTTCACCGCAAGCCTCGTTGTTTGTCGGCCAAACGCTTGGACCTAATTCCGGAGATGTCATGCTATGACCGATGTTGTTTTGATCACTGGCGCCGGGATTGGGATCGGCCGTGCCACAGCCAAGGCCTTTGCAAAGGCAGGGTTTCATGTGGTGGCCACCGACGTGTTATCGGCCGAGGGCGCATCCGTCGTGGCCGAGATTGTGACCGAAGGCGGAACGGCAGAGTTTCTCATGCTTGACGTGCGCTCCACCGAAGCCGCCGATGCCGTCGTGGCCGCGGTCGAGGCCAAGCACGGGGGCATCGATGTGATCGTGGCCAATGCGGGTATCGCGCACCGCGTACCGCTGGATCAGATGACCGATGCCAAGTGGGATCATACGTTTGACATCGACCTCAAGGGAATTTTCCGCGTCGTTCGCCCTGCATTGGCGGGGATGAAGGCGCGCAAAAAAGGGGCGATCGTGGCGCTGTCTTCCATCATGGGCGTGGCCTATGGCTGGGACGAACATGTGCATTATTCAGCGGCAAAATCTGGCGTGGTGGGCCTTGTGCGCGGCCTTGCGGTGGAATTGGCCAAAGACGGAATCCGGGTGAACGGCATCGCGCCGGGCTACATCCGGACAGCGCAGCTTTTGTCGAAGGAACATTCCCTCGGCCCGGAAGCTGCCGAGAAGGCGGGGGAGTTCATCCCCATGGGGCGCATCGGTCAACCAGAAGATATTGCCGATGTGGCGTTGTTCCTCGCTTCAAACGCGGCCCGCTACATGACGGGTCAAGTGGTCGTGGTCGACGGAGGTTTGCTGGTCGGGCGCTATTGATCCGGCTGGTATGAAGAAACGAAAAATCAACTCGGAGGTACTGAAATGAAACACAGTTCACTATCCCGCCGTGGGTTCCTGAAAGGAACCGCCGGCGTTGCCATGGCTGCGGGCGGTATGCCCTTCTTGGGCGCGCAGCAAGCCTTCGCCGCTGACCTTGCCAGCCAAGAGCTGCGCACCGTCGGTCTGTCGGTGACCGTGCAGGACCGTATCCTGGCGGAATTCCAGGCAGCTTCGGGCGTCAAGGCCGTGTCGGGCAAAGCCGACATTTTCCCAAACACCCAAACAGAACTGCTGTCCGGTTCGACCGCTTATGACTGCTGGGAAACCATTGGTGAGCGTCTGCCGTCGATCACCCAGACCGGCCTTGTTTCGCCCATCGCCACCTCGGCGCTGACGAACTGGACGGGCGTTGGCGAAAGCTTCCTGAAGGCTGACCCGAAGTGGGATGCCAAGGCGCAGATCGTTGGCCAGATCTACACCGACGAATCGATGACCGCTCTCAACATGGTCCCGACCGTCTATAACTTTGACTCCATCGGCTACCGCCCTGACCTGGTTTCGGCAGAAGAAGCGTCGATGTGGTCCTCGCTGTTCGACCCCAAATTCAAGGGCAAGACCGGCCTGAACGTTGACCCGCTGATCGCGTTCGGTCAGGCCGTATTGGCCATGAACGAATTGGGTCTGTTGTCGGTTGCGAACCCAGGTAACCCGGATGCGGCTTCCATCGAAGAAGCAGCCAAGTTCCTGATCTCCAAGAAGAAAGAAGGCCAGTTCCGCGCCCTTTGGGGTGACTTTGGTGAATTGGTTAACCTGATGGCTTCGGGCGAAATGGTTCTGGCTGACGCTTGGCAGCCTGCTGTTATGGCTGTTAAGGCACAGGGCGTTCAGTGCTCTTATGCCACCATGAAGAGCGGCTATCGCGGCTGGGCGATCGGGGTTTCGGCTCTGAAATCCTCGCCCAACCTCGACGCGGTGACGGCTTACGCCGATTACTGGCTGTCAGGTGGCCCGGCTGTGGCTGTGTCGGAGCAGGGCTACTACTCGCCCAACGACAAAGTCAAAGGCATCATGTCGGCCGAAAAGTACGCCTTCTGGTACGAAGGTGCACCATGGGTTGGCGCGGAAGAGCGCGGCATCAAGGAAGGCGATCTGCGCGATGGCGGCTCCTTGGCAACCCGTGCAGCGAACGTCGCTTACTGGCACCAGTGGCCCGATGAATACGACCTCTTGATGACCAAGTGGGACGAATTCCTGTCGGCTTGATTTAACAAAAACCGGTCGGGGCCAAGGCCCCGTCCGGACCCCCTGTTGCAAGGATAAGACCCGTGGCCTACGACCTTCAGCTTTCCCATATCGGTAAGGTTTATGACAACGGTACGCCCGCAGTCATCGACTTCAATCTGGATGTGGACAAAGGCGAATTCATTGCCTTTCTGGGGCCGTCAGGCTGTGGCAAGACGACAACCCTGCGCATGATTGCAGGCTTTGAAACGATCACCTCAGGTGATTTGTTGATCCGAGGCAGCCGGGTAAATGACCTGCTTCCCGAAAAGCGCCCGACTTCGATGATCTTCCAGAATTACGCGCTGTTTCCGCATATGAATGTGCGACAGAACATCCGCTTTGGCCTAGAGGTCAAGGGCATGGCTGCCGCCGAAGCGGACCGCAAGGTTGACCGCATCATTGACAAGCTGGGCCTGTCGGACGTGGCCGCAATGCGCCCCAACCGCCTGTCGGGTGGTCAGCGGCAGCGCATCGCCCTTGCGCGGTCTTTGGTCGTCGAACCTGACATTCTGCTTCTGGACGAACCCTTGGGCGCGCTGGACGCCAACCTTCGCAAAAGCATTCAGAACGAGTTGAAACTGTTGCAGCGCGAACTCGGGATCACCTTTGTTTTCGTCACGCACGCCCAGTCAGAGGCCTTGGCCCTGTCTGACCGCATCGTTGTCATGAACGCCGGCCGCGTGGAACAAATCAGTCCGCCACGGGAATTGTACACCCGCCCACAAAGCCTGTTCGTCAGCCGTTTCATTGGGGCCAACACGCTTATTCCGGGCGTTGTTAAAGACCTAAGTGGCGAAGGTGTGACCTTGGACACCGCCTTTGGCATTCTAACTGGCGAAAAGCATGATCGGTTGGCCGTGGGCGACAAAGCTTCGCTGATCCTGCCGGCCGAGGCGGTTGATATCCTGCCGGCGAGCATTTCGCCGGAAGAAGCGCGCAAGACTTATGGCACCAATGTGATCCCCTGCCAGATCACACGCGCGCAGTTGATTGGCCATATTCTTCAAATGGCGGTGCAACTGCCCAACTCTGACACGATCGCGGTCGAAGGCCACGCAGACAAGTATCGCGGTCAGTTTGCCGCCGGAGCGCAAGCTTTTGTCGCGTGGCAGGCTCTGCGGTCAACCGTGATCAAGCACTAAGGGGCAGATGATGCGCAAAACGACGGCCAGCGCCCTTTCCCGGCAATTGCGCGACGGGCGGCTTGATCCGCTGGATTTGGTCGATCAGGTCTTCGCTCGGATTTCCGAAGTTGGCGATCCGGCCATCTTTACCCAAACCCTTCGCCCACGGGCCGAGGCCGAGGCGCGTGCGTCCCGCGAACGCCTTCGCGCAGGCAATCCTGTCAGTTTGCTCGATGGGGTTCCCGTGGCTTGGAAGGATTTGTACGATCTGAAGGGCCGCGTCACGACAGCGGGTTCGGTGGTGTTGGCCGATAACGCGCCTGCCGCCCAAGATGCGGCTTTGGTCGCCGCCGCCGCGCGTGCGGGCTTGGTAAGCGTTGGCGCGTTGAACATGACCGAATTTGCCTATTCTGGTATCGGGTTGAACCCGCATTACGGAACACCCCGCAATCCCAACGGGTCGGGCCCCGCCCGCGCGCCAGGCGGATCGTCTTCGGCCAGTGGGGTTGTTGTTGCCAATGACATTGTGTCCATAGCCTTTGGCACCGACACTGGGGGATCGATCCGGATTCCGGCAGCCTTCAATGGCGTGGTGGGTTATAAATCCTCGACCGGACACTATCCGATGCAAGGAGTGTTTCCGCTTTCCCATACGCTGGATACGCTTGGTCCCTTGGCACACAGCGTTGAAGATTGTGTGCTGGCTGACACCGTCTTGCGCGGGTTGCAAAGCCCCTTGGTGCAGGCGAGCCCGCTGGCCGCCTTGGATTTTGTCATCCCGGATGCCGTGATGTTTGATGCTTTGGCCCCCGCCGTGGCCGCGAATTTCGCCGCCGCCGCTGACAGGCTGGCCAACGCCGGTGCAAGGGTGCGGCGCATTGCGCTGCCCGAACTAAGCGAAACTTTGGACCTGATAACAAACCGCGCCACCCTTGCGGCAATTGAGGCACTGGACCTGCACTGGGACAGAATGCACGGACCAGATGCCGCCCGAATCGACGCCCGCGTGGTCAGACGCATCATGAACGCCGCCAAGACCACCGCCGTGGATCTGTCGATCCTGATGCGCGAGCGTACGCGCCTCATGGGGCAGGTGACGGCAAAACTGGGTGATGCCCTGATGATTTGCCCAACCACGCCGTCGGTTGCGATGCCGATCGACCCGCTTGAAGCCGATCAAGAGGTGTTCTTCCGCCACAACGGGCTGACTTTGCGCAACACGTCGCTTGGGAATTTCCTTGATTGGTGCGGGCTGTCCATCCCGAACGGAGTGGATGGCGATCAGATGCCCACGGGGTTCATGATTTCCGCCCCGCATGGCCGCGACAGCGCCGTGCTGGCAGCAGGGCTTGCTGTCGAACAGATTATCAGAGGTGACTAATGGCTGAAGCTTTCCCAACCCTGTTCTCGCAGATCAAACTTGGCCCCCTGACGCTGCGCAACCGCATCGCCATGGCCCCTTTGACGCGCCAAATGGCCGAGCCGGACGGCACGCCCAATGACGAGATGGCCGCCTATTACGCGCGCCGCGCGCGGGGCGGGCTGGGGTTGATCATCACCGAAGGCACCTATGAAAACGACGGCGTGCAATCGCGCGCCTATCTGTCGCAACCGGGCATTGCGACGAAAGAGCATCAGGCCGGTTGGGCCAAGGTGTTTGAGGCGGTCCATCAGCATGATTGCAAGATCATCGTGCAATTGATGCATGGCGGGCGTGTTGCCGACCCAAGGGTTTTGGGCGGCAAGCCACCCGTCAGTGCATCGGCCACGCAAAGCGGAGGATGGACGCTGTATACCGACAGCGATGACGAAAAGCAGATCCGTGGCATTTCAGGCCCATGGCCAAAGGTCACCTTCGGCCACGCCCGCGCCCTGAGCGTCGCCGAGATCCACGAAATTGCCGATGGATTTGCCGCAGGAGCAAAACGCGCGGTGGATGCCGGGGCTGACGGGGTCGAAGTGCACGGCGCAAACGGCTATCTGCTTTGGCAGTTCATCAACCCGAAATCCAACCTGCGCACCGATGAATTTGGCGGATCGCCGGAAAACAACATCCGCTTCGCCAAGCTGGTTGGCGACAAGGTACGGGCCGCAATTGGGCCCGATAAGTTGATCGTGCTGCGTCTTTCGCAAGACGGTGTGGATGATTTTGTGGGGGCTTGGCCGGGCACATCCTATGCCAAAGCGATAGGCGAGGCGTTGAAAGGCTCGGCCTATGACGCGCTCCATTGGTCCAGCTTCAACTACCTCGACAATCGCCAGACCGATGACGCAACGCCGATGTCGACCGTCCTGCGCAATGCATCGGGCTTGCCCATGATCACCAACGGCGGCATCGCCGAAGGCGCTCAGGCCGAAGAGGTCTTGACCAGTGGCGCCGGCGACATGGTGGCCATTGGCCGACCGATCTTTGCCCAACCCGACTGGCCCTACATCGTGCGATCTGGAGTTGCCTATGACTGGGCGCCGTTTGACCGCAAGTACGTGATTCGCCCCCCACTTGATTATACCATCGCCTATCCCATGGCGCTGACTGACCCGAAATGGCCCACAATCTGACACCTTAGGAGGAAACCTTCATGGCTAAAAAGATCTATTGTGCCTTTGGCACCGACATCGACTCGGTCGCAGGCTGGATCGGTTCTTACGGCGGTGGAGATTCACCGTCTGACATCCAGCGCGGCATCTTCGCGACCGAAGTGGGCGTTCCGCGCCTTCTGCGTCTGTTCAAGAAATACGATTTGAAGACCTCGTTCTTTATTCCGGGCCATTCCTTGGAAACCTTCCCAAAGGAAATGGAAATGATCGTCAAAGACGGTCACGAAGTGGGCGCGCATGGCTATTTGCACGAAAACCCCATCGCCATGACCCCCAGCCAAGAAGAAGACGTTCTGGTCAAGTCGATCGAGTTGATCAAGGGCCTGACGGGCAAAGCCCCGCGTGGGTACGTGGCACCGTGGTGGGAAATGTCGAACTCGACCGCCGCTTTGCTGCTGAAGCACGGCTTCACCTATGATCACAGCCAAGGCTACCGCGACTTCCAGCCTTTCTATGCCAAAGTGGGCGATAGCTGGAACACGATCGACTATTCCAAAACGGCCAAGGAATGGATGCATCCGCTGAAGCACGGCAAAGAGATCGACCTCGTCGATATCGCCGCCAACTGGTACGTCGACGATTTGCCACCAATGATGTTCATGAAAAAAGCGCCAAACTCGCACGGGTTTGTCAATCCGCGCGACATCGAGGAAATGTGGCGCGATCAGTTTGATTGGGTCTATCGGGAGATGGACTATGCCGTCTTCGCCTTTACCATTCACCCGGACGTGGCGGGTCGTCCGCAGGTTCTGCTGATGCTGGAACGCCTGATTGAGTATATCTCCAAGCATTCCGGCGTAGAATGGGCCCCGTTCGAAGACATCGCCAATGACTTCCGCAAGCGCTATCCTTTTGGCGCTCCGGCACGTCCCGAGGTGATCTAAACCAATCGCGGGTGCCGGGCGACTGGCACCCGCATTTTTGATGAGGGTCCAATGTGTAACGCCTGCGGAAATCCGGCCGTGCCCGGCCATTGGACAGAAGCCGGGGCCGCCACGCCCTCAGACCGCTTGCGCGCGCGATTTCACCGCGCCGGGTTGCTGGACAAAGTTCTGCGCCCTTATGGTCTAACCGCATACGATGGCGGTGTCGTGCCGGGTATTCAACTGAGCACACTGTCGGGCAACCAAAGCATTGTTCCAGACCTAAGTGCCGTTTGGGCAGAGGCTGAACGACTGCTGGGTCGCCCGATTGACCCTTTGGACCCTGTGTTCCTGAATGGCGACTGATTTTGCCGATGGACGGATGCGGTTGGTGGTTCTGGGCGGCTATCTCGGCTCTGGCAAGACAACGTGGCTGCGCCATCAGTTGCACGTCAACAGCTTTGGTCCTGTCCATGTAATCGTGAACGAGGCCGCCGAGACAGGGGTTGACGATGTCTTGCTGGCCACCGCATCGGGCCTGACGCTTCTCGCGGGCGGATGCAGTTGCTGCACAGGTCGGCAAGACCTTGTGGACGCGCTGCGCGCCCTGTGTGATCAGCGCAGCCGACTACCTTCTGATGGGCAGCGCTTGCAAAGGATTGTGCTTGAAACCAGCGGCTTGGCCGATCCGGGGGCAATTGTTGCGGCCATTCAGGGTGATCCGGTTTTGGTTAACCATATCGTCGTGCAAGAAACGATTGTCGTCGTCGATGCCTTGCATGGCATGGCGCAATTGCAGACAGAACCGCTGGGGCGCCGCCAGATTGGCGCGGCGGATCGGTTGATCTTGTCGAAAACAGACGCGGTTGACACGGCAAGCCTGGCCTTGCTGCGCGCAACTCTGCGCGCCTTGAACCCAAATGCCCCTCACTCCGCCGCGGTGCTGGGTGCGGCGCAACCCTTGTCGGATTTGGCGGAAGATGCAATTGCCCCTCCGTTGCCTCCCTTGTCTGATGAGGATACGCGCGGCGCCATTTTTCCGACCCGATTGAAGATTGACGAGCATATAAACTGGTCGGCCTTTGCCCTTTGGCTGTCGGCCCTGCTCCACGCGCGGGGCAATGATCTGGTGCGCGTCAAGGGGGTTTTGCCAACCCCGGCGGGTCGTTTGTTGCTGCAAACCGTGCGCAAGGTGGTGCAGTCCCCCGAAATTCTGCCGCAGCAAGAAAACCAGTCGGAAGATGGCACAATCGTCTTTATAGGGCGCGGCTTTCGCCCAGAGGATTTGAAGAAATCACTCCAGCGCTTCGCCGGTTGACCTGAAACTGCATAGCAAATTGAGATATTCACGCATCGCGCGGGGCCGAGTGTCGGCGCGAATGAGGGTCGGAGCACGCGCTGTAAATTTAGAAATTGGACTTGGCCCATATACAAGCCGCTCCGAGTGTTCATTTAGGCCACCTGGCATTCGAGGGCCAAGGGGTTTTCCCCTCCAATCATGAAGTGCCGACATCGCGCGTAATAAAAGCCGGTGATCTATTGGAAGATGGCCGTTTCTGCCTGTGTTTGGGTTTGGCGTAATCTGCGCCACAAGGGTCCTGGGGCAATCGCCGCCCATATCGCATCGCCGAGAAAGCAGGCGGCGTGACGAAGCGCACGCTGCGCCGTCACATCCTGCTTGACGGTTTGTTGGTGCAAAGGTGGTTGACATCACCACAGGCACGCCGAACTATCCCTTCAAAGGACTTGGGGTGACCTTTCCCCTTCTGGGCCAGCACTATGTCTGACGCATCCATCAGGCCGCATCCGACAGTAATGGATAGGATTGAAGAGGCTGGTTTACCCAATACCTGACCATAGGGTCGCGAAAACCATCAACAAATTCGAACGGAACTGCGCAGAAAAAACTCGGTCATGGCGATTTGGCGGAGCGAACACGACTGCAGTCCAACCTTCTCTTGTGGATGCCGCTCTCATTTGCAAGGAATTTCTGAACCTTAGACATGTGATCGAGTGCGGACTCTTGTCAGGCCTGTTCGTGCGGCCCGATAGATGCCGCTGGCCGAGATGGTGATGCGCGGACCGGGGCCATATCTCTGAGAGCGAGCTCGAGGCTCGGAGAAGGTTTCTGGTTTGCCCAACCCGGATCATGTCGATCATTTGCCCATGCAGTTCATGTCTTCCTCACAACTTGGTGGTCCGGTTCGAACCGTGCTGCCGGATCAGGCAGCGCTTCCGATCTCCGGACCGCGATAGTCTTCGCCGCGTGTCAGCATCGCCCAGATGCCGCGCGCCATCTTGTTGGCCAGCGCAAAGGCTGCGACCATTGGTGGCTTGCGTTCCAGCATGCGCGCCAGCCAGGTATTGCTCGGTGCACCATGGCGTAGCGCCCAACGTATCACGGCCATCGCGCCGGTGACCAGCAGCCGGCGAATGTCGCGCTGGCCCATCTTCGAGGTTTTCCCGAGCTTCTGCTTGCCGCCGGTAGAGGCCTGTCGCGGGACCAGACCAAGCCAGGCCGCGAAGTCATGGCCGCGTTTGAACTGCTCCATGGGAGGTGCAAAGGTCTCGACGGCCAAGGCGCTGATCGGACCCACGCCCGGCATGGTCTGCAGGCGGCGGGATGTCTCGCCTTCCCTTGCGATCGCGTCGATCCTCTTCTTCATGGCATTGATCCGGCCGGTCAGATGCACGATCTGATCCAGCAACTCGCGACAGATTTCCCGGGCGAGCGGCGGCAAATCCGAGTTCGGATCGTCAAGGACTGTTGATTTTTACCCAGAAGTGACCCGGGGTTTTCATCGAGAACTGACCCGCCTGAATGTTATGTTCTGCGGGTTATGCTGGGGTCAAGACATGCGTGGCCTCCCTTTTCGTTTTGGCTACTGCTGAGCTGGCTTTGAATCGGAAGCTGTCGTTGCCGGTCTCTAAGATGTGGCAGCGGTGGGTGAGGCGGTCGAGCAAGGCGGTGGTCATCTTGGCGTCCGTTGCCCGGCAACGGTTTGCCTGCAAACCGTGAGAGGGGCCAAAAACCGTGGCCCATTCGCTGAAGCTGAGGTTGGTGGTGATGACAACACTGGTGCGCTCGTATAGCTTGCTCAGTAGGCGGAACAGCAGCGCCCCGCCTGATGCACTGAAGGGCAAATATCCCAACTCATCGAGGATGACGAGGTCGAGCTTGGTCATGGCCTCGGCGATCTGTCCGGCTTTGCCTTTGGCCTTTTCCTGTTCGAGGGCGTTGACCAGTTCGATGGTGGAGAAGAAGCGGACCTTGCGGCGATGATGCTCGATGGCTTGAACGCCGATGGCCGTTGCAACGTGGGTCTTGCCGGTGCCAGGGCCGTCGATCAGGACCACGTTTTGCGCCCCGTCCATGAACTCACAGCGATGCAGTTGACGCACGGTGGCCTCATTGATCTCACTGGTCGCAAAGTCGAAGCCGGAGAGATCCTTGTAGGCGGGGAAGCGGGCCGATTTCATGTGATAGGCAATGGACCGAACCTCACGTTCGGCCAACTCTGCTTTCAACAACTGCGACAGCATTGGCACGGCAGTCTCAAAGGCCGGAGCGCCCTGTTCGATCAGGTCAGTGACGGCCTGGGACATGCCATGCATCTTCAGACTGCGCGAGCCATGATGACAATGGCGGCACTTGCTGGATCATGACGCATGGCGGCCCCCTGCGATCTGGGCGCGCAGGCCGTCATAGCGCTCGACATTGGCCTTGGGTTCGCGGCGTAGCATCAGCGCCTGTGGCGTGTCCAGAGGCGGCCCACCAACCACCTTGCCATCGACCAGCCGGTGCAACAGGTTCAGCACATGGGTTTTGGTGGGCACACCCGCTGCGAAGGCCATTTCCACCGCCGTCAGCACAGCTCGTTCATCGTGATGCAGGACCAGCGCCAAGATATCGACCATCTCTCTGTCGCCACCAGGCTTACGCAGCATGTGACCTTGCAACTGCCTGAAGGCATGAGGCAGTTCCAAGAAGGGTGCGCCGTTGCGCAAGGCCCCGGGTTTGCGCTGGATGACAGCCAGATAGTGCCGCCAATCATAGATCGTCTGCGGTGGCAGCTTGTGATTGCGCTGGATCACGCGGCCATGTTCGCACAGGATGTTGCCCTCAGCCGCTACGACCAGCCGATCCGTATAGACGCGAAGGCTGACAGGGCGATTGGCAAAGGACGCCGGAACGCTGTAGCGATTGCGCTCGAAGCTGATCAGACATGTGGGTGAGACACGCTTGCTGGCTCGACAAAGCCGTCAAAGGCGGGCGGCAATTGCATCAGGGTTGCCCGTTCTTCCGTCCAGACATCTGCCACGCGGCCGGGTAATGCGCCGTGAGGGATCTCGTGCCACAGTTCTTGGCAGCGTAGCTCCAGCCATACATTCAGAGCCGCAATATCCGGGAACTCCGGCATGGGCTGCCAAAGACGATGGCGAGAATCCAGCACGTTCGTCTCGACCTGGCCCCCTCGCCAGCGGTCTCGAACCGATGGAGACTCGCTGGTTCGACCCAACCCGCGGCCGGATTAAAGAACTCCGGCTCAAAGACATAGTGGCTGGCCATCGCTAGGAACCGGGCATTGATCTGCCGTTCCTTGCCACGGCCGACCCGATCCACCGCCGTCTTCATGTTGTCGTAGATGCTGCGTCCCGGCACGCCGTCGAAGACCCGGAACCCATGCACATGGGCGTCAAACAGCATCTCATGCGTCTGCAATGGATAGGCCTTCAGCAGAAACGCCCGGCTGTGTGACAGCTTGATGTGCGCCACCTGCAGCTTGGTGCGCTCGCCACCCAGCACCGCAAAATCCTCGCTCCAGTCAAACTGGAACGCCTCGCCCGGCTGAAAGATCAAAGGCACAAGGGTGCCGCGCCCCGTCGTCTGCTGCTCCTTTTGCCGATCTGCCCGCCAAACCCGCGCAAAGGCCGCCACCCGGCCGTAAGACCCGATGTATCCCAGCTTCACCAGATCATCATGCAACTGCTTTGACGTTCGCCGCTGCTTGCGCGACTTCCCGGCCTCAGTCTTCAGCCAACCCGACAGTTTTGCCGCAAAGGGACCAAGCTTGCTCGGTCTCTCGGCGACCTTGAACTCAGGCTCAACCGCCACAGACCGCAAATACTTGCGAATGGTATTGCGCGACAACTTCGTCCGCCGCGCGATCTCCCGAATGGACAGATGCTCCCGCAATGCCCAACACCGAATAATACTCAAAAATGCCATGTCGATCACTCCAATATCCCCTGCTGCCAGCAGCCAAGGGGAAGGTGTCACATGGGTCACTTCTCAATGAAAATTATGCACCCACTGGGGTCACTTCTGGGTGCAAATCAACAATGTCGGCATTTAGAGACCGCTTCTGGCCTTCCGGGCAGCAAGGCCAGTTCACAGCCTCTCCCGCATAACCCTCGAAAACAACGAAAAAATCCGGCCGCCGCCAGATCGGGAGAACGATTTCGCGAGGGTAAGTGGCGGAGGGAACGCGACTGCGGTCGAACCTTCTCTGGCCCTTGCAGCCGAAACTAGCCCAAAGCATGGCTGACGCTGGCAAACGAAAGTTCACGGCCAGCGTCAGGTGCTTGGTCTCAGTTCAATTCATTGCCACACGTTCTTCA
>CANHLE010000025.1 GCA_947461435.1 Paracoccaceae bacterium
AGGATTTTGGAGACGACGCCTGCGCCGACGGTGCGGCCGCCTTCGCGGATGGCGAAGCGCAGTTTTTCTTCCATCGCGATCGGGGCGATCAGGCTGACGTTGAACTTCAGGTTGTCGCCCGGCATCACCATTTCGGTGCCAGCAGGCAGTTCAACCGTGCCGGTCACGTCCGTCGTGCGGAAGTAGAACTGCGGGCGGTAGTTGGCGAAGAACGGCGTGTGACGGCCGCCTTCTTCCTTGGTCAGGATATAGGCTTCGGCTTCGAACTTGGTGTGCGGCAGAACCGACTTCGGCTTGCACAGAACCTGGCCACGCTCCACGCCCTCGCGGTCGATGCCGCGCAGCAGGATGCCAACGTTGTCGCCCGCCTCGCCGCGATCCAGCAGCTTGCGGAACATCTCCACACCGGTGCAGATCGACTTCTTGTTCTCGCGGATGCCGACGATTTCAACTTCGTCGCCAACGTTGATCACGCCGCGCTCGATCCGGCCGGTCACAACCGTGCCGCGGCCCGAGATCGAGAACACGTCTTCGATCGGCATCAAGAACGGCTGGTCGATGGCGCGGGCCGGGGTCGGGATATACTCGTCAACCGCAGCCAGAAGCGCGCGGATGCTGTCTTCGCCGATGTCCTTGCGCTCGCCGATCATGGCCTGGTGGGCAGACCCCTTGATGATCGGAATGTCATCGCCAGGGTAGTCGTAGGACGAAAACAGCTCGCGCAGTTCCATCTCGACCAGCTCGATCAGCTCTTCGTCGTCCACAAGGTCAACCTTGTTCATGTAGCAGACCATGTAAGGAATGCCGACCTGGCGACCCAGAAGGATATGCTCGCGCGTTTGCGGCATCGGGCCGTCAGAGGCCGCGCAAACCAAAATCGCGCCGTCCATCTGCGCCGCACCCGTGATCATGTTCTTCACATAGTCAGCGTGACCGGGGCAATCCACGTGCGCATAGTGACGGTTCGCCGTCTCGTATTCCACGTGCGCCGTCGAGATCGTGATCCCGCGGGCCCGCTCTTCCGGCGCGCCGTCAATCTGGTCATAGGCCCGGAATTCTCCGAAATACTTCGTGATCGCTGCCGTCAGAGTGGTCTTGCCGTGGTCAACGTGGCCAATCGTGCCAATGTTAACGTGCGGTTTGTTCCGTTCAAACTTTGCCTTTGCCATAATGGCCTCCTAATTCGTGCGGTTGCGGTGGGTTGCACCCACCCTACAGGTTGGTAGGGCGGGGTTTACGCCTGAATTTTGCGAACAAAATTCAAGCAACCCGCCACACCGGTTAAGCGTATTTCTTCTGGATCTCTTGGCTGATGTTCTCGGGGACAGCATCGTAGTGGTCGAAGGACATCGAGAAAACAGCACGGCCCGAGGTCATGGAGCGCAGCGTGTTGATATAGCCGAACATATTGGCCAAAGGTACCATCGCAGCGATGACATTCGCGTTTCCGCGGCTGTCTTGACCGTTGATCATGCCCCGACGCGATGTCAGGTCACCGATGACGCCGCCGGTATATTCTTCCGGTGTGACGACTTCGACTTTCATGATCGGCTCAAGCAACTTTGCGCCGGCTTTCTTCAGGCCTTCGCGCATTGCGGCGCGCGAGGCGATTTCGAACGCCAGAACCGAAGAGTCGACGTCGTGATAGGCACCGTCAATCAACTGCACCTTGAAGTCGATCACGGGGAACCCTGCCAGCGGACCGGAGTCCATGACCGACTTGATGCCCTTTTCGACGCCGGGGATATATTCCTTCGGCACCGCGCCGCCAACGATCTTGCTTTCGAACGAATAGCCTTCGCCCGGTTCGGTTGGATCGATGATCAGCTTGATGCGTGCGAACTGGCCCGTGCCGCCCGTTTGCTTCTTGTGGGTATAGTCGATCTCGGTCGAGCGTGAAATCGTCTCACGGTAGGCCACCTGCGGCGCACCGATGTTCGCTTCAACCTTGAACTCGCGGCGCATACGATCCACGAGAATGTCGAGGTGAAGTTCGCCCATGCCTTTCATGATGGTCTGGCCCGATTCCAGGTCAGTTTCCACACGGAAGGACGGATCCTCGGCTGCCAGACGGGCCAAAGCAATGCCCATCTTTTCTTGGTCAGCCTTGGTTTTCGGCTCTACGGCGATTTCGATAACCGGCACTGGGAACGTCATGGTCTCCAGAACCACAGGCTTGGCGTTGTCGCACAACGTGTCGCCCGTCGTCGTTTCTTTCAGGCCTGCCAACGCCATGATGTCGCCCGCAAAAGCTTCGGCGATTTCTTCTTGCTTGTTGGCGTGCATCATGACCATCCGGCCAATCCGCTCTTTGCGGTTCTTGGTCGCGTTCAAGATCTGATCGCCCTTTTTCACTTGACCCGAATAGATGCGGGTGAAGGTCAGGGTTCCCATGAAGGGGTCGTTCATGATCTTGAAAGCCAACCCCGAGAAGGGCTGGCTGTCATCAGCCGAACGTTCGATATTGCGCGTTTCCGTCTCGTCGCCCGGCGCGAAACCCAAGTAGGGCGGCACGTCGAGTGGGTCGGGAAGGAAGTCGATCACAGCGTTCAACATGGGCTGCACGCCCTTGTTCTTGAACGCCGAACCGGCAAGGATCGGAACGAAGTCGATGGCCAGCGTGCCCTTGCGGATCAGCTTGCGCAGCGTTGCTTCGTCAGGCTCATTGCCCTCAAGATAGGCTTCCATCGCAGTGTCGTCTTGCTCGACCGCGATTTCCAGCATGTTGTAACGCCACTTGTCTGCATCGGCCTTCAGTTCGGCACGGATCGGACGACGTTCCCACGAAGCGCCCAGATCTTCGCCCAAATAGACCCATTCTTCCATGGTGATCAGGTCGATGATGCCTTCAAGCTTGTCCTCGGCGCCGATCGGAATCTGGATCGGCATCGGAACCGCGCCGGTGCGGTCCTTGATCATCTTCACGCAGTTGAAGAAGTCTGCGCCGGTCTTGTCCATCTTGTTGACAAAAACGATCCGCGGAACCTTGTACCGATCGGCCTGACGCCAAACGGTTTCGGTTTGCGGCTCAACGCCCGCGTTGCCGTCCAAAAGAACAACTGCGCCATCCAGAACAGCCAACGAACGTTCAACTTCAATGGTGAAGTCCACGTGACCGGGTGTGTCAATGATGTTGAAGCGGTACTTGTCGTCCGACGACAGGTCAGCGCTGTCAATCTGACGCTGCCAGAACGTTGTGGTCGCAGCAGAGGTGATCGTGATGCCACGCTCTTGCTCTTGCTCCATCCAGTCCATGGTGGCTGCGCCATCATGGACTTCACCGATCTTGTGAACCTTGCCGGTGTAGTAAAGGATCCGCTCCGTCGTCGTGGTTTTACCCGCGTCGATGTGAGCGATAATGCCGAAGTTGCGATAGCGATTCAGCGGATAGTCGCGTGCCATGATAGCCCCTTACCAGCGATAATGGCTGAACGCTTTGTTTGCGTCGGCCATCTTGTGGGTGTCTTCCCGCTTTTTGACTGCGGTACCACGGTTGTTAACGGCATCCGACAATTCGGCAGCCAGGCGCTCTTCCATGGTGTTCTCGTTGCGCTTGCGAGCAGCGATGATCAGCCAACGGATGGCAAGCGCTTCACGGCGCTCGGTCCGCACTTCGACGGGGACCTGATAGGTCGCACCACCGACGCGGCGCGAACGCACTTCGACGGAAGGCTTCACATTTTCAAGCGCTTCATGGAAGCACTGGATCGGCTCGCGCTTCAGACGGGTTTGAACCCGCTCAAGGGCGCCATAAACGATTCCCTCTGCGATGGATTTTTTGCCATCCAGCATCAGGTTGTTCATGAACTTGGTCAGAACCTTATCGCCATATTTGGCGTCGGGCAGAATTTCGCGCTTTTCAGCGGCGTGACGACGGGACATTCTTTATCTCCTCACTTCGGACGCTTGGCGCCGTATTTCGAACGACGCTGACGACGATCTTTGACGCCTTGGGTATCCAAAACGCCACGGAGGATGTGGTAGCGCACGCCGGGAAGGTCTTTGATACGACCGCCGCGGATCAGAACCACAGAGTGTTCCTGAAGGTTGTGCTTTTCGCCGGGGATATAGCAGATCACTTCAAAGCTGTTGGTCAGGCGCACTTTTGCGACTTTCCGCATGGCCGAGTTCGGCTTCTTTGGAGTCGTTGTGTACACGCGGGTGCAAACACCGCGCTTTTGTGGGCAGGATTCCAAGTGCTGCGACTTGGACTTCCGCACGTTAGGCTCCCGCGGTTTGCGGATAAGCTGTTGGATCGTCGGCATTCACGTACCTCGTTTTGCGCCATCATCAGCGCTGTCAATACTCGCCCCAAACCTTGGGACACTGCTTCTCGACGTTTGTCTTGCGCAGACCGCAAAACACAAACACCGCATATATCCCTGACCCGGGATAACGCGGTGGAATTCCAGAGGATCGGGGCCGAAACCCGGATCTTGACCACATCAAGCTTTGAACCAAAACACGAAAGAGAATCCCCCAACGCGCCTTGATGGGCGGCAAATACGCGGTCATGCAGGGGTTGTCAACGGCCCTTGGGCGCAACAAACCTTTGGACCCAATAGGCCACAAAAAGGGTGAAAAGCATCGCAAGAAGCGAGTCTGACAGAAAGTGTCCCCCCGCGCTTATTCGCTGAAACGCCGATAGAAACGGCAAAAGAATGGCAAGTGCCAGACCGGTCCCATACCTGCCCTGCCCCAACCGATCCTTGTTTGCGGCAAGCAGCATGATCAAGGCCACACTTAGCGCCGTCACGGCACTAACCTCCCCCGAGACAAAGCTGCAATTTGCGGCGCACTGATCTGTCCAGACATGGGGCGGCGTGAACAGTTTATCGCCGCCAAATTCCGTGACATTTCGCGGCCTCGCGCGGCCCCAATAGGATTTCAGGATCCTGTTGACCAAAAGTCCTGGGCCCAAAATAAAGGTCAGGGTGATCGCCGCCCAGTCACGGCGACCCAGTCCCAGCACAACAGGGGCTACCCATTTCCCGCCAGCCACGATGAACAGCCCTGCAAGTGCAGGCAGGAAAGGCGTCACGCGCAAGATCCACCGCAGGGCCACATTCCAGGGCGCGGTTTCCAATGGAAAGGCTACACCATCAAAAAACAGTCGTGACGTCGCCAAATCGATCTGCGGCCAAAGTGCAAACAGGATCAACGTAACGGCTGAGGCCGTGACCAGAACAAGGCTGCTTTTCATGCGCTCGTCGCCCGTTTGAGTGCGCGTTCGCGCAGCAAAGTGAATATTCCTGCGGCGATGACGATTGATGCGCCAAAGACCGTCCAAAAGTCTGGCAAGGTTCCAAACGAGATCCAGCCCAAAAGAATGGCCCACAGAAGCGATGTGTAGCGGAAGGGCGCAACAACCCCGATATCGCCCGACCGCATGGCTGTGACGGCGCACAGATATCCCACGATCAAGAAGATTCCCGCGCCGAATATTTGCAGGGATTGCGGCAGGTTCACCGAATGCCAGCCTTCCCACATCATCCCGATCAGACCCATGGCCGTCACGCCAACCCCCGCGCCCAGAGCTATGATGACGGAGGGGACATGCCCCTTCATCGGGCGCACCGCAAGATCGCGGGCGACGACGCAGAACATGGAGGCGAGGCCGAGCAGAGCGTAGCGATCAAACCCGGCGGTGCCCGGGCGAATGACGATCAAAACGCCCGCGAAGCCGACCAGGATCGCCGTCATCCGTCGCCAACCGATCTGGTCACCGAACATCAGCGCCGCGCCGAGGGTGACGGCGAGCGGCATGGCCTGCATGATGGCCGACAGGTTGGCGAGCGGCATGTGAAGCAGGGCCGTCAGGAAGAAGATCGTGGCCAGCACGTCTGCGAGCGAGCGAAGGGCGACCAGTTTCATATCGGCTCGGTTCAGCGGCTGGCGGTAAGATCCGGTGAAGGCGGCAATCAGGGCCAGACCTGCCACGGCGATGACGCCGCGCAGGACAATCGTATGATACAGCGGAAGGGTCTGCGTGACGGCTTTCATGAAGGTATCGTTCACGGTGAAGGCCATCATGGACAGGCACATATAGAGGGTGCCGCGAAGATTATCTGAGATGTTCATGATGGCTCCCTTGGCCAGAGCGTTAACAGGCGCTGAGGGAGGATTCCAGAGGGGAAAATGGGGGCCGCTGAGACGGGCTGAGGCCTGAGCGGGGGCATGTCCCGAGTCGGGACATTATTTTAGTGTTATTATTTCAACACCTTAAGAACGGAAATTTACAAAATCTTAGGATTTGGAAAAGAACGCCGCAGAACAGAGAAGGCGCTGCCCACCGACTGCCCACCGACTGCCGCGCGATTGGCCCCTGACGGGATCGATAAAAACGAAAAGGCCCCCCGGTTTCCCGAGGGGCCCATCTTGGTCAATCAACCAAAATCAATCGCGGCTTTCGACCGTGTCGACGAGCCCGGAGTCAATCTCGGTATCGAAGACGGGGGCGGCCAATTGTGCGGCAACCTCGGCCTCTGCGCGGCGCGCCTCGATCACGACTGCATCGCGGTCTGTTGCGATCTTCTTCACGCGGCTGGTGGCCCCGCCAGTACCGGCCGGGATCAGACGGCCGACGATGACGTTTTCCTTCAGGCCGACCAGTTTGTCGCGCTTGCCCTGAACCGAGGCTTCGGTCAACACACGCGTGGTTTCCTGGAAAGACGCCGCCGAGATGAACGAACGGGTCTGCAACGAGGCCTTTGTGATCCCCAGCAGAACCGGTTCGGCTTTCGCCTCCCGTCCGCCGCGGTTGCGGGCCTTGAGGTTTTCTTCGTCCAGTTCGATCTTTTCGACCTGTTCGCCCTTGAGCAAGGTGGTGTCGCCACCATCAAGGATTTCCAGCTTTTGCAGCATCTGGCGCACGATCACTTCGATGTGCTTGTCGTTGATCTTCACGCCTTGCAGACGATAGACGTCTTGCACTTCGTCGATCATGTAGTTCGCCAAAGCCTCGACGCCCAAGATACGCAGGATGTCGTGTGGGGCTGGGTTGCCGTCCATGATGTAGTCGCCCTTTTGGACGAAGTCACCTTCCTGAACGGGAATGTGCTTGCCCTTGGGGATCATGTATTCCATCGGCTGCAGCGTTTCGTCGATCGCTTCGAGCGTGATGCGGCGCTTGGACTTGTAGTCTTTGCCAAACCGCACATAGCCGTCTGCTTCGGCGATGATCGCGTGGTCTTTTGGACGGCGCGCTTCGAACAGTTCCGCCACGCGGGGAAGGCCCCCGGTGATGTCTTTGGTCTTGGCACCTTCGCGCGGAATACGGGCCACAACATCGCCCGGCTTCAGATCTTGACCGTCTTCGACCGACAAGATGGCGTCGACCGACATCGGATAGCTGATGGGGTTGCCCGCATCGTTGCGCACCGGGTCGCCCGAGGCCGGATCCATCAAGATCACCTCTGGCTTAAGATCGCCGCCCTTGGGGGCAGAACGCCAATCCGACACGATGCGCTGGGTCATGCCCGTTGCATCATCGGTGTCTTCGCGCACGGAGATGCCCGAGAACAGATCCTTGAACTTTGCGACACCATGCTTTTCAGCAATGATCGGCAAGGTATAGGGATCCCATTCGAACAGCTTTGCGCCGCGCTTGACCTGCGCGCCATCGCGGACGTGCAGTTTGGAACCATAGGACAGTTTGTGCACCGCACGTTCCTGCCCAGCCTCGTCGATGATGGCCAGCGACATGTTCCGGCCGATGACGATCTGTTCGTTCGCCTCGTTCGCCAAAAGGTTGGCATTGCGGAATTCCACTTTGCCTTCCTGGCTGGCTTCGAGGAATGACTGCTGTCCGCCCTGGGCCACACCGCCGATGTGGAACGTCCGCATCGTCAACTGCGTGCCGGGTTCACCGATGGACTGGGCCGCAATGATCCCGACCGCTTCGCCCTGGTTGACCAGGGTTCCGCGTGCAAGGTCACGACCGTAGCACATGGCGCAGACGCCTTCCTCGGCCTCGCAGGTCAGCGGGCTGCGGATGCGGGTGATGGCCACGTTGGCCTGTGCGATCAGGTCGGCACGGCGTTCGTCGATCAGTTCGCCCCGCGCAACGATGACTTCCAAAGTGCCGGGCACCATGATGTCATCTGCCGCCACACGGCCCAGAACGCGTTCTGCCAAGGTTTGCACCACTTCGCCGTCGTTGACGGCAGCTTCGGCGGTGATGGCGCGTTCGGTTCCGCAATCGTGCATGCGCACGATGCAGTCCTGAGCGACGTCAACCAGACGGCGGGTCAGATAGCCCGAGTTCGCCGTCTTCAGCGCGGTATCGGCCAAGCCCTTGCGGGCGCCGTGGGTCGAGTTGAAGTACTCGAGCACGGTCAGACCTTCTTTGAAGTTCGAGATGATCGGTGTTTCGATGATCTCGCCCGACGGCTTGGCCATAAGACCGCGCATGCCGCCCAGCTGTTTCATCTGCGTCACCGAACCCCGGGCCCCGGAGTGCGCCATCATGTAAACCGAGTTCGGTTCCATTTCGGCGCCTTCCGGCGTGTAGCGCGCTGCCGAGATGGTGGACATCATCGCGTCCGTCACCTTGTCGTTGCACTTGGACCAGGCATCCACGACCTTGTTGTACTTTTCGCCTTGGGTGATCAGACCGTCCAGATATTGCTGTTCAAATCCGGCGACCTGTTCCTTGACCTCGTTGACGATGGTCCATTTGGTGTCTGGGATCAGCATATCGTCTTTACCGAACGAGATGCCGGCCTTGAACGCCTCGCGGAAGCCCAGACCCATGATCTGATCACAGAAGATCACCGATTCCTTCTGGCCGCAGTAGCGGTAGACGGTGTCGATGACGCTTTGAACTTCTTTCTTGCGCAGCAGGCGGTTCACAAGATCGAACGGTGCCTTTGCGTTCAGCGGCAACAGGTTGCCAAGGCGCAGACGGCCGGGCGTGGTGTCGAACCGCTTCCAGACAATGTTGCCTTCGTCGTCAACCTGGCGCAGGCGGGCCTTGATCTTGGCGTGCAGATGCACGGCTCCGGCGGCCAAAGCATGGTCAACTTCTTCGATGTCGGCAAAAGCCATGCCTTCACCAACCATGCCCTTGCGTTCCATGGTGGCGTAATACAGGCCCAGAACCATGTCTTGCGACGGAACAATGATCGGCGCCCCGTTGGCGGGCGACAGAACGTTGTTGGTCGACATCATCAGAACGCGGGCTTCCAGCTGGGCCTCAAGGCTCAACGGGACGTGAACGGCCATCTGGTCACCGTCGAAGTCGGCGTTGAAGGCCGAACAGACGAGGGGGTGCAGCTGGATCGCCTTGCCTTCGATCAGGATCGGCTCAAACGCTTGAATGCCCAGACGGTGCAACGTGGGGGCGCGGTTCAGCAGAACGGGATGTTCGCGGATCACTTCATCCAGGATGTCCCAAACCTCGGGGCGTTCTTTTTCCACCAGCTTCTTGGCTTGCTTGACGGTCGAAGACAGACCCTTGGCTTCCAGACGCGAGTAGATGAAGGGCTTGAACAGTTCGAGCGCCATCTTCTTCGGCAGACCGCATTGGTGCAGCTTCAACTCCGGACCGGTCACGATGACCGAGCGACCCGAAAAGTCCACCCGCTTGCCCAAAAGGTTCTGACGGAAACGGCCCTGCTTGCCTTTCAGCATGTCCGACAGCGATTTCAGCGGGCGCTTGTTGGTGCCCGTGATCACGCGGCCGCGGCGGCCGTTGTCAAACAGCGCATCGACAGCTTCTTGCAGCATGCGCTTTTCATTGCGCACGATGATGTCAGGCGCGCGCAGTTCGATCAGGCGCTTCAGACGGTTGTTGCGGTTGATGACGCGGCGATACAGATCGTTCAAGTCGGAGGTCGCGAAACGGCCGCCGTCCAAGGGAACCAGAGGGCGCAGTTCCGGTGGGATGACCGGAAGAACCGTCAAAACCATCCATTCAGGGCGGTTGCCGGATTCAAGGAAGCTTTCGACGATCTTCAAACGCTTGATGATCTTCTTGGGCTTCAATTCGCCCGTGGCTTCTTTCAGATCCTCGCGCAGCTGGTCGGCCGTTGCATCCAGATCGATCGCCGCAAGCATTTCGCGGATCGCTTCTGCACCGATATTGGCGGTGAAGGCATCCGCGCCGTACTGGTCTTGTGCGTCAAGGAATTCTTCTTCGGTCATCAACTGACCATAGGTCAAATCGGTCAGACCCGGTTCGATCACCACGTAGTTTTCGAAATACAAGATCCGTTCCAGATCTCGCAGGGTCATGTCCAGCATCAGACCGATCCGGCTGGGCAAGGATTTCAGGAACCAGATGTGTGCCACGGGCGAGGCCAGTTCGATATGCCCCATCCGCTCGCGGCGGACTTTTTGCAGCGTGACTTCAACGCCGCATTTTTCGCAGACAACGCCGCGATATTTCATGCGCTTATATTTGCCGCACAGGCATTCGTAATCCTTGATCGGGCCAAAGATACGCGCGCAGAACAGACCGTCACGTTCTGGCTTGAACGTGCGGTAGTTGATGGTTTCGGGTTTCTTGATCTCGCCGAAGGACCACGACAAGATTCGCTCTGGCGAGGCCAGAGAAATCTTGATTTCGTCAAAGGTCTTGACGGGAGCAACCGGATTGAACGGGTTTGTTGACAGTTCCTGGTTCATTTCAATTCCTAAGAATAAGGGCGGCGGGGGAAGGTGCGGCAAGACGGGTAGCTTGAATTTTCTTTAAAATTCAGGCCTGAACCCCGCCCTGCCGTTCGGCGTTGGGCGGGACTTACCCCGCCTTTCGCGTCACTCTTCCTCCGCATCCAGGAGTTCCATGTTAAGGCCGAGGCCGCGCACTTCCTTGACGAGAACGTTGAAGGATTCTGGCACGCCAGCTTCAAAGTTGTCCTCGCCCTTGACGATGCTTTCATAGACCTTTGTCCGGCCTGCCACGTCGTCCGACTTTACGGTCAACATCTCTTGCAGGGTGTAGGCGGCACCATAGGCTTCAAGAGCCCAGACCTCCATTTCCCCAAGACGCTGACCACCGAACTGCGCCTTACCACCCAGCGGCTGCTGTGTGACGAGCGAGTATGGTCCGGTCGAACGGGCGTGCAGCTTGTCATCCACCAAGTGGTGAAGTTTCAGCATGTATTTCACGCCCACGGTGACTTTGCGGGCGAATTGTTCGCCCGAGCGGCCATCGAAGACCACCGATTGACCCGAGGTGTCGAACCCGGCGCGCGTCAGCGCGTCGTTCACGTCAGCCTCTTTGGCCCCGTCAAACACCGGGGTGGCAATCGGCACACCTTTGGTGACATTCCCTGCCAGTTCCAGGAACTCGGCTTCGGTACGGTCAGCAAAAGCTTCTTCATAGGTCTCATCGCCATAGGCAAAGCGAACGGCGTCGCGCACCGGGGTCATATCACCGCTGCGGCGATATTCCTTCAGCGCGTCGTCGATCTTGATGCCAAGGCCACGTGCAGCCCAGCCCATGTGCGTTTCCAGAATCTGGCCAACGTTCATGCGCGATGGCACACCCAGCGGGTTCAACACCAGGTCAACCGGGGTGCCGTCGGCAAGGAAGGGCATATCCTCCATCGGGACGACTTTCGAGATAACACCCTTGTTGCCGTGACGGCCTGCCATCTTGTCGCCCGGCTGAAGCTTGCGCTTCACGGCCACGAAGACTTTGACCATCTTCATCACACCCGGAGGCAAATCGTCGCCGCGACGGACCTTTTCCACTTTGTCGTCAAAGCGGTTATCCAAGGCACGCTTTTGGGCTTCGAACTGGTCATGCAGGGCTTCGACCTCTTTGGCGAGGTCTTCTTCGGCCACCGCAAGCTGCCACCACTGACCACGCGACAGCGTGCCCAGCAGATCTTCGTCGATGGTCGATCCGGACTTGATGCCTTTGGGGCCTTTGACAGCCACGCGGCCTTTGATCAGCGTCTTGAGGCGCGAGTAGATGTTCCGCTCCAGAATTGTCAGCTCGTCGTCGCGGTCACGCGCCAGACGTTCGACTTCTTCGCGTTCGATCTGCAGGGCGCGTTCGTCTTTGTCCACACCGTGACGGTTGAACACGCGCACTTCGACGATCGTGCCATAGGCACCGGGCGGCAGACGCAAGGAGGTGTCGCGCACATCCGAGGCCTTTTCGCCGAAGATCGCCCGCAGCAGTTTTTCTTCCGGGGTCATGGGCGATTCACCTTTGGGGGTGATTTTGCCAACCAGAATGTCCCCGGGCTGAACCTCGGCGCCAATGTAGACGATGCCAGCCTCGTCGAGGTTGCGCAGCGCTTCTTCACCGACGTTCGGGATATCGCGGGTAATTTCCTCTGGCCCCAGTTTCGTATCGCGGGCCGCCACTTCGTATTCTTCGATGTGGATCGAGGTGAACACGTCGTCGCGCAGTATGCGTTCCGAAATCAGGATACTGTCTTCGTAGTTGTACCCGTTCCAAGGCATGAAGGCGACGACCACGTTCCGGCCAAGGGCCAATTCGCCCATGTCGGTGCAGGGGCCGTCGGCCACAACTTCGCCGCGCATCACAATGTCGCCCACCTTCACCAGCGGACGCTGGTTGATGCAGGAGGATTGGTTTGACCGCTTGAACTTGCGCAGACGGTAGATGTCGACGCCCGGCTCTCCGGGTTCCAGCATTTCGGTGGCGCGCACGACGATACGGGTCGCGTCCACCTGATCGATGACACCCGCGCGGCGGGCCATGATGGCCGCGCCAGAATCGCGGGCGACCACGGCTTCAATTCCGGTGCCGACAAAGGGGGCATCCGATTGCAGCAAGGGAACCGCCTGACGCTGCATGTTCGAGCCCATGAGGGCGCGGTTTGCGTCGTCGTTTTCAAGGAACGGGATCAAGGAGGCGGCGACAGACACAAGCTGCTTTGGCGAGACGTCGATCAGGTCGATCGCATCTGGCGGGTTCAGCATGAAGTCGCCCGCTTTGCGCGACGAAATCAGATCGTCGGTAAAGCGGCCCTCGGCGTCCTGGCTGGCGTTTGCCTGAGCCACGGTGTGGCGCATCTCCTCGGTCGCGGACATATAGACCACGTCGTCGGTGACTTTGCCGTCGATCACCTTGCGGTACGGTGTTTCGATGAAGCCGTACTTGTTCACGCGGGCGAAAGTGGCCAGCGAGTTGATCAGGCCGATGTTCTGGCCTTCGGGCGTTTCAATCGGGCACATCCGGCCATAGTGTGTCGGGTGAACGTCGCGAACTTCAAATCCGGCGCGTTCGCGGGTCAAACCGCCCGGCCCAAGGGCCGACAGGCGGCGCTTGTGCGTCACTTCGGACAGCGGGTTGGTTTGGTCCATGAACTGCGACAACTGCGAGGAGCCGAAGAATTCACGCACCGCAGCGGCGGCCGGTTTGGCGTTGATCAGGTCTTGCGGCATGATCGTGTCGATTTCGACAGAGGACATGCGTTCCTTGATCGCGCGCTCCATCCGAAGAAGGCCGACGCGGTACTGATTTTCCATCAATTCACCGACCGAGCGCACCCGGCGGTTGCCAAGGTGGTCGATGTCGTCGATCTCGCCTTTGCCGTCGCGCAGTTCGGTCAGGGCCTTGATGCAGGCCACGATATCAGCGCGGTCAAGCGTGCGCTGGGTGTCTGGGCGGCCCAAATCCAAACGCATGTTCATTTTCACGCGGCCGACGGCCGACAGATCATAGCGCTCGCTGTCGAAGAACAGGGTATCGAACATCTGGCTGGCCGCTTCAACGGTTGGCGGCTCGCCCGGACGCATGACGCGGTAGATGTCCATCAGGGCGGTGTCGCGCCCCATGTTCTTGTCTGCGGCCATCGTGTTGCGGATGTAGGGACCGACGTTGATATTGTCGATGTCCAGCACCGGAATGTCGGTGATCCCTTGGTCGATCAGCACCTTGACGCTGCCGCCCTTGGGTTCGCCGTCACGGTCATAATCCATCGTCAGTTCGTCACCGGCCTCTGCCCAAATCTCGCCGGTTTCATCGTTGATGATGTCCTTGGCGACATAGCGGCCCAGAATGTGATCGAACGGCACCAGAAGTTCGGTGACCGAAGCTTCGTCTTTCCACTTCTTCACCATGCGCGGCGTGCACTTTTCGCCCGCTTTCAGAATGACTTCGCCGGTGGCGGCATCGACCAGATCATAGGTCGGCCGGGTGCCCGAAACGCGCGACGGGAAGAACTTGGTGATCCAGCCCTTGTTCTTGACATGCTTGAAATTGATGGTTTCGTAATAGGCATCCATGATGCCTTCTTGATCCATGCCCAGCGCATAAAGCAGAGTCGTGACAGGCAGTTTACGGCGACGGTCGATCCGCGCAAAAACGATGTCCTTGGCGTCGAATTCAAAATCGAGCCACGATCCGCGGTACGGAATGATCCGGCAGGCAAACAAGAGTTTGCCCGACGAGTGGGTCTTGCCCTTGTCGTGGTCAAAGAACACGCCCGGCGAGCGGTGCATCTGGCTGACGATAACCCGCTCGGTGCCATTCACGATGAAGGTGCCGTTGTGGGTCATCAAAGGCATATCGCCCATGTAGACGTCTTGTTCCTTGATGTCCTTGACCGACCGTGCGCCGGTGGTTTCATCGACATCAAACACGATCAGGCGCAGCGTGACCTTCAAAGGTGCTGCATAGGTCATGTCGCGCGACTGGCATTCATCCACGTCGTACTTTGGCTTTTCCAATTCGTATTTCACGAATTCCAAAACGGCCGTTTCATTAAAATCCTTGATCGGGAAAACCGACTGGAAAGTACCTTGGATGCCCTCGCCATCCAGCGGTTTGGGGCTGTCGCCCGACCGCAAAAACAGATCGTAGGAGGATTTCTGAACCTCAATCAGGTTCGGCATGTCCAGAACTTCGCGAATTTTGCCGAAATACCGGCGGATCCGCTTCTGACCAACGTAAGCTTGCGCCATGCTCGTCGTTACCTTTCATCTTTTTTCGCCGGCGCGCGTCCTGTCGGGCACAGGGGCACGCCGCTTGGCGAGAGGGAGCGAAGGTTCAATTCATGCCACCTGTCCCGTCAGGCAGCTCCCGAACCTATCACCGCACCTTGGAACCGGCTTTCGCAAAAGCCCCTTCCAAGACGCGATTGACTGGGCCGAGGTTCCCCTCGACCCAGTCAGAAATTCATGGGGTGGGATGGCAGGGCACCAAGGCCGTGCAACCCCTTCCCGATTACTTCAGTTCAACCTTGGCGCCAGCGCCTTCAAGGGTCTTCTTGAAGCCTTCAGCGTCAGCTTTCGAGACGCCTTCTTTCACTTTGCCGCCGGCCTCAACAAGGTCCTTGGCTTCTTTCAGGCCCAGACCGGTGATGGTGCGGACTTCTTTGATGACGTTGATTTTGTTCGGACCAGCTTCGGTCAGGACAACGTCAAATTCGGTCTGCTCTTCGGCCGGTGCAGCAGCAGCTGCAGCAGGGCCAGCAGCCATCATGACGGCGCCACCGGCTGCCGGCTCGATGCCGTACTTGTCTTTCAAGATGGTCTTCAGTTCCTGTGCTTGCAGGAGGGTCAGACCAACGATTTCTTCGGCGAGTTTGTTCAGATCAGCCATTTTGCTCATTCCGTAAGGTTAAAGGTTTCCAACGCGATGGGATGTCCCACGCAGGTCAGGATCAGGCGGCTGCCTTTTCCTCGATTGTCGAAAGGATGCTTGCGATGTTCGCAGCAGGCGCGCCAATGGCACCAGCAAGAGCCGAAGCAGGCGACCCGATCATGCCAACGATCTGAGCAATAAGCTCATCACGCGACGGCATCGAGGCGACGGCCTTTACACCAGCCTGGTCCAGAACCGCATCGCCCATTGCCCCGCCCAAGATAACGAACTTTTCGTTGGCTTTGGCATAGGCCTCGGCAACCTTGGCCGCAGCCACAGGATCCTCCGAGTAAGCGAGTACGGTCATCCCCGTCAGAAGGCTGCCCATCTTAACGCCGGGCTTCCCATCAAGGGCAATTTTGGCGAGCTTGTTCTTGGCAACGCGTACGGACCCGCCTACTTCGCGCATTTTGGCGCGCAGGTCCTGCATCTGTGCAACGGTCATACCTACGTAGTGTGCAACCACAACCACGCCAGAGCTTGCGAAGATCTGGTCCAGATCGGCGACCACTTTCTCTTTTTGGGCTCTATCCACAGTTTCACTCCAAGTTTGGGGGGATTCCCCGGCTCATTTGCACCGGAACATTCCGGCACAGGGGTCCTTACGGGACTGAGCCATCACCGCCCAAGGAGGAACCCTCAGGAAACTCAGGTCTGATCCCGTCTCAGGCAGGATTTATAGCTGAATGAACAGCGACCCACCGTCTCGGACGAAAAACAACAGGGGGCGCGACGAATCGCGCCCCTTGCTGCTTTGGCGTAATTAGTCGCTGCCACGTGGAATTCCAACCCCAAAATCAAGCGCTGTCGCAAATCCTTTGCATTGGTCTGGTGTCAGGCGGCTTTGGCCCGTTTGGCGGCGCGGGCGCGCTGCCCGGATTGGAACTGCTGGCGGCGGAATTTCTTGAACACCGGCCATTGCGCCAGATCGAACAGAGAGTGCGGCATGAGGCGCACGGGATAGGCCTGTTGCCACAGCATGAACGGCAGCGAAATCTGATCGCGCTGCGTGAAGGCGAGGAAATGGTCGTACCAGGCGTCGTTGAAGGCATCCGTTGCGGCATCGCCCATCTTTTGCACCATCATCGTATTCACATAAAGACCGTGGTCCATGGGAAAGCCGGCGGCCTGATAGTGCTGGATTTGGCGGCGGTAATCGGCCCGCGGGATGCGGCCCTTTTTCAGGCACAGCCGCGCCTCGCGGTAGGCGCAGGTGCGGCGCTGGTGGGCAAAAAGATAGCGGCCTGCGGGGGCATTGCCGCCTTCGGAACGCTCTATCTCTGCAACGATTTGCGCGGGATTGCGCAGGAGGGAAGCGCTGTTGTCAATATAGATCGCCCAGTCGTACTGCGAAAAGAAGAGATGAGGGCGGATCTTGGCAAGCCGCGACAGGCTGGTTGATGTCGCGCCTTTCTGGGTGCCGGGCGCGCAGGAATGCATGGTGATCCCGTCGGCCAAAAGGGGCTGATCGGTCAGGACCACCCGGTCGTATCCGCCGCCGGGGCCCAGAGCCTTTGGGTTGAAGGGTTCGTATTGGCCGAAATAGCAGGAATAGACGACGATACGGGGTGCGGGCCTGTCTGGCGCCCTGTCGGGCGGCCCAAAGTCCTGACTGTGCATTGCACGCTCCTGCTCGGTGCAGATCTTTGTCTGCTTTAAGCAAAAGCTACGCCACATGCCCCTTGTTCCACAACAAAAACGGCCACCCAAGGGCAGCCGTTTTCAGGAAGTGTTGTGAATATGACTCCCCCCGGTTGTGCGGGGTGGCCGATTACTTTGCGGTGGCCGAAGCCAAGTCAACCGAAACGCCCGGGCCCATGGTTGAGGCCAGCGAGACTTTTTTCAGGTAAGCGCCTTTGGCGCCCGCCGGCTTGGCGCGGGTGACGGCATCAACGAAGGCGCGGACGTTCTGGCTCAGCATCTCGTCGGTGAAGGACACCTTGCCGATACCTGCGTGGATCACGCCGGCCTTTTCGACCTTGAACTGCACTTCGCCGCCTTTGGCCGCGGTGACAGCCGTTTTCACGTCCATCGTCACGGTGCCGACCTTTGGGTTCGGCATCAGGTTGCGCGGGCCCAGGATCTTGCCCAAGCGGCCCACCAGCGGCATCATATCCGGCGTGGCGATGCAGCGATCAAATTCGATCTTGCCGCTTTGGATGGTTTCCAGCAGATCTTCGGCGCCGACGATATCGGCCCCTGCTGCCTTGGCTTCATCGGCCTTCACGCCGCGAGCGAACACGGCCACGCGCACGGTTTTACCGGTGCCATTGGGCAACTGAACCACACCGCGAACCATCTGGTCGGCGTGACGCGGGTCAACGCCCAGATTCATCGCGATTTCCAGCGTTTCGTCGAACTTTGCCGAAGCCGCTTTCTTGATCAGAGCCACGGCATCTTCGACCGAAATGATGGTCTTGGCCGCGAAGAGTTCTTGCGCCTTGGCGACGCGCTTTGCAATTTTTGCCATGATCTTTAGCCCTTCACTTCGATGCCGCAGGATTTGGCGGAGCCAAGAATGATGCTCATTGCCGCTTCGATCGAATTGGCGTTGAGGTCTTTCATCTTGGTTTCTGCAATCTTGCGCACAGAGGCCACGGTGATCGAGCCGGCAACTTCACGTCCGGGTTTCACGGAACCCTTGGCGCGGTTGCGCTTGCCCACTTGCGGCAGACCAGCGGCCTGCTTGATCAGGAAAGAAGCCGGAGGCGTCTTGAATTCAAGGCTGAACGACTTGTCCTGATAGTATGTGATGATCACGGGCGTTGGGGTGCCCAAAGCCAGATCAGCCGTCTTCGCGTTGAATTCCTTCACGAAGGCCATGATGTTCAGGCCGCGCTGACCCAGCGCAGGGCCGACTGGCGGGGACGGGTTGGCTTGGCCCGCTTTCACTTGCAGCTTCAAGCTGCCGATAATCTTCTTGGCCATTTGGCCTCTCCTTTGTCACTGCGCCACGTTCACCATTGAACATCCGGCGCGGTTTAGTGGTTCGGCTTGTCACCGCGGGCGAACCCTTGGCGCGTGCCTCCCACGCGATGCACTTAGGCCCCTTTGGTGACCTGAGTGAATTCCAATTCCACGGGCGTTGCGCGCCCAAAGATCGAGACAGAGACTTTCAGGCGGCTATGCCCTTCGTCCACTTCTTCGACCATGCCATCAAAGCCCTCGAAGGGGCCATCGGTGACCTTGACCTTCTCGCCGATGTCAAAACGGATCAGGTTGCGCGGCGCTTCCAGACCTTCTTCGACGCGGTGCAAGATCGCATTGACCTCTGCATCGCGCATCGGCATCGGCTTGCCCTGTGGGCCAAGAAACCCGGTCACGCGATTGATCGAAGAGATCAGGTGATAGCCTTGGCTGGACATTTCCATGCGCACCAGAACATAGCCCGGCATGAAGCGACGTTCGGATGTCACCTTCTTGCCGCGGCGCACTTCAAGCACCTCTTCGGTCGGCACCAGCACTTCTTCGATCTCGTCGGTCAAGCCTGCTTCGGCCACGGCAGTTTTGATTTGCTCGGCCACTTTCTTCTCGAAGTTCGAGAGAACGCTTACCGAATACCACCGCTTGGCCATGCCTAGTCCATCCTCATGTTCGGGCATATATCCCGAAAAATTCTGTGTTTATGGGCAGTTATCCCGCCCAAACCCGAATAAAAAACAGCGCGCAACTCGAATCGCTGCGCGCCGGTCTGTCTGGTTTGGCCGGGGGATAGCCCGCATACCATGGAATTTCAAGCCTTTTCCGCCATGGCAGAGCCAGCTTAGAAGGCGCCAAGAATTCCCGACAGGCCCAAGCGGATCACGATATCGACCAGCGAAAAGAAGGTCGCGGTCAGGGCGGCCATGATGAAGACCATGATCGTGGTCAAGACAACCTCGCGCCGGGTTGGCCAAACGACCTTGCCGACTTCGGTGCGGACTTGTTGCAAAAACTGCGCGGGCGAGGTCTTGGCCATCTTTGGACTTCCAGCAAACTAGGGTTGCCGCCAGATACGCGCTTGATCACAGGAATTCAAGCCTATTGGCGGACCACGCCGCGACCCGGTCACACCAGCGGCGCAACCCTGCTGCCAAGATCGCGCTGATCTGTTCTGGGTGGGGTTGAAAAGATGTATCTGCGGGGGGCCGCTGGGCCAGTGCGCCGTCAAGGGCGCTGCCCGGCCCCAACCGTCAGAACAATTCGATGTCGTTGGTTTTGGGCGGCGGGGGCCGCCTGGGCAGGGTTTCGGTCTGCGCGACGGTCGAAGAGGGGACGATCAGTAGACGGGCATGCCCCGTGGCCGGCCGAAAGACGACGCGGCGCGCGTTCGTGCCGCCCAGGCTTTCCCCCAAAATCTGCACGCCCTCGTTGGCCAGAAACTGATGCGCGAACTGGGCGTTGGTCGCACCGATGTCGCGCAGGTCTGCGGTGATCTTGGCGCCCCCAAAGACCTTTGCCTGCAAGTTGGCCTTTCTGGCACCGCCCTTCATCAAGGCGTTGATCAACTGCTCCATGGCAAACAGCCCATAGCGGACGGGTCGACTTTCGCCCTGCTCCTGGCCGTAGGGCAGCAAAAAATGGTTCATGCCGCCAATCTTTCGGACAGAATCATGCAAGCAGACCGCAACGCAGGATCCCAGAATGGTCGACAGCAAGGCATTGGGATCGTCCGAAATGCGATACTCTCCCTGAATGACCGCGATGGTATGATCCAACGTCCCCCCGCCCATGATTACCGCGCCGCCTTGCGGTGGCCCAAGGCCTGCGACCGGCGCGCGGACTGCGCGCTTAAGCTGAGGATTTCGGCCCCGATGCGGCCCACGGGCAGCTGTTTTTGCACCGCGCCCATTTCGAAGGCCGCCTTGGGCATTCCATAGACCACGGAACTTGCGGCATCCTGACCTATGGTCATCGCCCCTGCCCTGCTCAACTCCAACAAGCCTGCGGCCCCATCCTGGCCCATGCCCGTCAAGATCACGGCGATCACCTTTTGGGCAAAGGGAACGGCGGATCGGAACAGGGCATCCACCGAGGGCACATGGCCCGACACCGGCTGGCCCCGCCAAATCTGGCACTGAAAGGGCATCTCGGAATTCATGATCATATGGCCCACGGTGCCGCCCGCCACGCAGACCATGCCTTGGGTCAAGATCAGCCCATCTTGCGCCGCGACCACTTTGGGTTTGCATCGGCGGTCCAGCAACTTGACCAGACCGTCGGAAAACCCTTGCCCGGTATGTTGGACGATCGCCGTGGGGGGGCAATCTTCGGGGAAGTCGGACAAGACCGTCAGCAAGGCATCAACCCCGCCTGTGGAAGATCCGATGAGAACCAGCGTGTCACTTTTGGCCTGCGGCGCGCGCGAGACCGCCAGCTTTGTGCGGGCGCCCTTTGATCGCTTGATTGTCATCACCTGCCTGACCTGCGCCAAAATCTCGGCAGGGGACATGGTCAGGTCTATTGCAGGTTCCACGATGGAGCGCCCATCGGGGCCGATGATTTCGGGGTTGGGGCGCCGGGCCGTGCCGGAATAGGCAAAGATCCAGCGCGTGCTGAGGGCGTAGAACAACGATTTCATGGCATCGAAGTCGTCGATCTGCCGAAACTCATCGGCCACGACCACCACGTCCGGTTCATTCAATTCGGTCCAGGTGAAGGTTTCCGACAGGTCCCCCGCCACAGCGACCACTTCGACTTCGGCAAGGGTGCCGAACTGTTTGGCCAATCTGGCCCGGTTGACCGGGGACGGAGACGCAACAAGGACTGTGATCTTGGGCATGGGGACCTCAAACGTGTGAAATCTTTACAGGGATCATCATAAACACCGGCCCGAAGGCACGCGCCGGTTAGAAATCTTGCCACATTGGTTTGGCATTGGCCTTGACAGCCTTGGCCGAGGGGCCGGTCATATCATCTTCAACCATCGCGCCGGTTTCGAGCGGAAGGAACTGCGACAGGGAAACCACGCGGTCCTTGGTCGCGGCCGCCTGGGGCACCTTGAACTTGGCCACCAGCGTGGCCAATCCGGTTGCATCCTGATGCAGGGAATGGCTGGCTGCGGTCGATTGTTCGACCATGGCCGCGTTTTGCTGGGTGACCTGATCCAGCTGCGTGACGCCGATGTTGATTTCGGCCAGACCTGTCGATTGTTCAGCCGCGCCGGAGGCGATGTTGGACACCAGCGAGGAGATATTGGCGACCGACCCGACGATGTTGTGCAGCGCCTCGCCGGCCTTGCCAACCTGATCCACCCCGCGGCCCACGTATTGGGCCGAGGCCGAGATCAGCGATTTGATTTCCTTGGCGGCCGCCGAGGACCGCTGTGCCAAAGCGCGCACTTCAGAGGCGACAACTGCAAAGCCTTTGCCGGCATCCCCTGCCCGCGCCGCCTCGACCCCGGCATTCAATGCCAGAAGGTTGGTCTGGAAGGCAATATCATCAATCGCCCCGATGATCTGGGAAATCTGCTGCGAGGACTTTTCAATTTCTGACATGGCCGCAACAGCGCCTTCCACAACGATGCCGCTGTTTTCCGCCTCTTGGCGGGCCTGGCGAACGATGGTTTCCACTTCACGGGCGCCATCGGCCGCCGAGCGGATCGAGGCGGTCAGTTCATCCAGCGCGGCTGCGGTTTCTTCCAAAGCTGCCGCCTGATTTTCGGTGCGCCGCGACAGATCTTCGGAGGCGGTGCTGATTTCGGTCGACCGGGCCCGAATGCTTTGCGAGGCGTCGACGACCTGACCCATGGTGTCTGACAGGGTTTGCAGCGTGGCGTTGAAATCAACGCGCAGACGATCATAATCACCGCTGAAGGTATCGTTGATCGGGCGAGTCAGATCGCCGTGCGACAGGTCTTGCAAGCCCACGCTGAGAACGTCGATCACGGTGCTCAACTCTCGTTGGTTTTGCGCACGTTCGGCTTCGTAGAGCTTGGCCTGATTGAGGGTCGCCAAAAGCGCGCCCAGCGCCTTTGCCATATCGCCCATTTCATCCTTGCGATGCGAATCCACCACCGAGACCTGAAGATTGTCATTCGACATGTCGGTCAGGGCTGTGGAAATGCGGCCGACAGGTGCGGTGATCCACCGGGCGATCATGTAGCTGATGCCCAGACAAACCGCGGCAATAAGTGCGGTAATCACCATGACCTTGCCCAGAAGGTCATTGCTGGGTGCCAAAACCTCGGCCATGTCGCGTTCCACGACCAGACCCCAGCGGGTGCCCATGATGGTAATGGGTTTGACCAGCGCCACACCATCGTTGCCATTGGTCAGCTCACCCCCATTGTCCAGAAACTCACCCGTGCCGCTGGCGGCGGCAACGATATGATCGAGCGGTTCAAGCTTTGCCAAAAGGGGGAATCCGCCTTCGAACCGCGAGGCCGATTTTGCCCGCATGTCGGTTCCGACGATAAAGGCCTCTCCCGTCTCGCCCAGACCTTTCGTGTCGTCCAGGACGGCAGCAAAGGCATCGATCGACAATTGCGCTGCGATGACGCCGATGGTGTTTCCCTGACGGTCCACCACCTGAGTGGCCATAAAGGCCGCCGGGGCGTTGTTGCTGGGCGCATATTCGGCAAAATCACTGATGAAAACATCGCCCGGACGGCCCGATTTGGCCTTGTTCACAACGTCGGCCAAAGTCGAGCTTGCCAGAGGGCCATTCTTGAAATCCGCCATGAAATCGGATTCCTTGAAGACCGTGTACAGCGCACGCATATTGCTGTCGAACAGGAACAGATCGTAAAATCCATTCAACTCTTGCGCGGTGCGCATCGATGGGTGCAAGGCGGCATGATCGGCATGATACAGTTCCATCCCTTGACCGGCATCCAGCAGCTGGCGTTTGCCCGAGGGGTTTGGGTTATCGGTGACATAGGCCTTTTGCAAAACCGCCATCGGATCGGCCAGCGATTGGGTGTCATTCTTGAGGCGTTCCATGCCATCCATCACGGTGGGCATGGCTGCAAGCGTGCGCAGCGCCGTGGCGTTTCCTTCCAATAGGGTGTTCAACTCTTTTTCCACCCGGTCGGCCACAAGACGCTGGGCGGTCAGCGAGTCTTCCTGGCTGGTCGACCGAACCACGATGCTGTTTTCAAGTTGGACCGCCGCGACGGCGGCGAGACACAGCGAAACGATAAAGAGCGGAAGTTTGATCTTCAGGGAAAGCGACGCAAAAGGATTCATAGTCATGTCCTGCAGCTTGATTTGGATGGGGACCGCGGGCGATCACCGGATAAGTTTACTGTAGCGGTCTGCGCGTAAAGCCTTGGTTAAGAACGGAAAGTCCTTAAAATGCTTGGCAGATTTCGGGCCGGGCGCGGGAATTTAGAAGAGATGGATCTTTTCCGTATGCGTGCCTGCCGCATCCTCTCCGCGCAGCCTTTGGCGCAGATCGTGCAGACCCAGCGGCGCCAAAAGGCGGGCACCGTCGACCGCGGCGGCAGACACAAGGGATGCATCGCCCGACAAAGCCGCCAAACAGCGTGACAGATCATCCAACACCTGATCAAGAAGATCGATGTCCTGCAGTCCGGTCTGAATCGTTCGCGGCGCGACAGCCACGGGATGCAATTGGCCGGGCGTTGGCAGCAGATCGTGCACGACATGTTCAATGCGTGACAAGATCCCCCGGCAGGCCGCAATTTCGCCGACGATGCGCTGCATCAAGGCGGCCGGTTCAATCAAGGAAGGAGTGCCGCCCGCCATCACAGTTTTCCCACGACCTTTTCGATCGCCGCCTTCAGCGTGACGGCCGTAAAGGGTTTGCGGACAAGATTGTTCAGACCCAGTTCCTGCCCACGGCGCAGAATTTCTGGCGTGGGCGATCCGGTGATCAGGATGAAGCCGATCCGCTGCGTCGATTTGTTTTGACGAAGCGCTTCGAGCAACTCAAGACCGCTCATCCCCGGCATGTTCATGTCTGAAATTACCAGATGCACGGGGGCGGCGACCAACTTGCCCAGCGCCGCCTTGGGAAGGCTTTCAGCGTCAGAGTGTTTGATGCCAATTTCTTCCAAGGCCTGAGTGATCAAGGCCCGGCTGATCGACATGTCGTCAACCACCATAATTCGCAAAGAGTCCTTCAGGCTCATGTCGCCCATCCTTCCTTTATGTTCTAAGTCTTGACCGCATCGAGGGAGCCGATCTTGCGATAGGTTGTGACGCCGGCAGCCGCCAAAATATCCTTGGCGGGGCCGGCCACCCGTTCGGAATGACCGATGCACAGATGGCCGCCGATCGGCAAAAGACCTGCGAAACGCGTCCAGAGGCGCGATTGCGTTTCCTGGCTGAAATAGATCGCCACGTTGCGGCAAAAAATCACGTCAAAGAGCCCGCGCATGGGCCAGTCCTGCATCAAATTCAACTCGCCAAAGGTGATCAGGTCGCGCGGGGCCTTGCCAATTTCAAAGGTCTTGGCGGTGCGGTTCGTGATGTGGTGATTTTGTGCCTGCTGCGGCAGGGCTTTCATCTCTTCGATATCGTAGATGCCCGCTTTGGCCCGCGCGATGATCACCGGATCCACGTCAGTCGCAAGAATTCGAATGTCGAAGCGGGCGGCATCGGGGCACAGTTCCAGCACCGTCAAAGCCAGCGAATAGGGTTCTTGGCCCGCAGAACAACCCGCCGACCAAATGCGCAGACGCCCGCCAGACCGCGCGGCAGAAATCAAAGGAGGCAAGACCTTGTCGCGCAGGGTCTGAAAATGATGCTCTTCGCGGAAGAAATGCGTGACGTTGGTGGTCAGGGCCGACAACATTTCCATCCGCTCGGCGTTGCTGTCGGGCCCTTCGAGCAGCTTGCAATAGGCGGCAAAATCAGACAGGCCCAGTTGGCGCAGACGCTTTGACAGCCGCGAATAGACAAGATCGCGTTTGGCAGGGGTCAGGTGCAAACCAAAATCCTGCTGCGCATGATGCGCAATCGTGGAAAAATCCTTGTCCGAAAAGGTATAGTTCGTGATCCCGCCCGCAAGCGGCAGCGGCGCCTGATGGGTCGATGTCATTGCAGGGTTCTCTTCCCTGTCTGGATGACCGCCCCAAGATCGATAACGCGTGTCATGCCGTCTTCGACCGGGATAACGCCGATGATGCTTTGCCGTGAATTGTCGCTGCGCAGATCCGGGGTTTCTTGAATCCGGTCCGGTGAGACCGACAGGATTTCGGAAACCGCCTCGACCAAAAGGCCCACGGTTTGGCTTTCATAGGCCGCGATGACGACAACATTTCGAACATTGTCGGCGGTCGGCGGCAACCCGAATCGAACGGCCAAATCGAAGATGGGAATGACCGATCCGCGCAAGTTCATCACTCCCAAAACCTCTGCCGGGGCGTGGGGCAGTGGGGTGACCGCGCTCCACCTGCGGATTTCGCGCACTTGGCGGATATCGATGGAAAAGCTTTGGCCCCCTGTGAAAAAGGTGACAAATTCCACTTCAGTGGCCGAATTTGAATCAAACGGTTGCAAGGAGTTTCCCCTCAGTCTGCTTGGTGGTACTGCGCGCATCAGCGGGCGCCAGGACGCGATTGTTGGCCAGGGCATCAGGATCCAGGATCAAGGCGATCTGCCCATCGCCCAGAACCGTGGCGGCGGAAACGCCGGGGACGGCCCCATAATTGGTATCAAGCCCCTTGATCACGACCTGCCGCTGATCAAACACACGATCCACAATCAAGGCGCAGTGCCCTTGGGTTTCCGTTTCGACCAGAAGCATCGTTTGCGGTTCTGGATGGTTGGGGGGCCGGGCGAATCCCAGACCTTCAGCGACATCGACCAAGGGGATGAATTTTCCGCGGACCGACAGCAGACGGTCGGTTGTACCAACAACGTGCAGCTCTTCGTTGCCCGGCCGGATGGTTTCCAAGATGGCCGTGATCGGGATCACCATGACCTGACCCGCAACGGATACGACCATGCCATCCAGCACAGCCAGCGTCAGCGGAAGTGAGATGGTGAATTCCGTTCCTTGCCCGGGGGTGGAAGAAATGCTGACGCGCCCGCCCAAGGCAACGACCGCATTGCGCACCACATCCAGCCCGACGCCGCGCCCGGACAGATTGGAAATAGTCGATGCTGTTGAAAAGCCAGGCAGGAACAACAGCGCGTCAATTTCGGGATCCGTCAGTTCAGCATCGCCCGAAACCAAATTCTTCTTTCGCGCAATTTCAAGGATCTTGCGGCGGTTAAGGCCGGCACCGTCATCGCGGATGGTGATGATCACCGCACCAGAGCGATGGGCGGCCGACAAGTGAATGGTCCCGCAGGGGTCTTTTCCCGCAGCAATCCGGGCTTCGGCGGTTTCAAGCCCGTGGTCCACCGCATTGCGGATCATATGCGTCAGGGGATCGGCAAGACGTTCGACAACCGTCTTGTCCACTTCAGACCCTTCGCCCTGCGTTACCAGCCGCGCCGTTTTACCGGTGGCATCTGCTGCCTCTCGGACAATGCGGGACATCCGTTGGAACAGGGGTTTTACGGGCTGCGCACGGATCGCCATGACGGCTTCTTGAATATCGCGTGCCAACAGACGGTAATCTTCGACATGCGTGACGACATCGGCATCGGTCGCCAATCGCAATTCAGAGACGCGCTGGGCAATCATGGATTGGTTGATGATCAATTCGCCCACGGCGTTGATCAGGCGATCCACTCTGTCAAGATCGACGCGCAGGGTCGGCTTTGGAACGTTCTTTTCAGACAGGCCGCCGTCGGCCTGGGCGGCATCGGCGCGTCGGGCCTCAGCGATGGAACGGTCTGCGCTTTCGGCCACGGGTGCCGCAACAGAGGGTTCGATGACCAGAACCTCTGGCGCGATATCAAAGACCAGAACCTCTGGCGCAGGATCAGATGAAATCACAGGGTGCTGCGCGGTGATGTGCAAATCACAAAGCCCTTCGACAAATTCGAAGACCGACTGAATTTCGGTTTCCGATTCTGTTGTCGTGAGGTGAATTGTCCACCCCAGGCAGGGTTTTGCCGGGTCAAAACCATCCAGATCGGGAAGCTTTGTCAGATCAATTTCTGCCCAAACCTCACCCAGATCGGCGAGCGCCGCGATCAGCAGGGCCGGGTCGTGTCCATTGGCGTACAGGCCCTTGTGGGGCCAAAAGATGATGGTGAAGGGTTGCCCGGAAGGCGTCTCGGCCGGGGCGATATCCCCAAGATCCAAGGTGATGGCGGAAAACCCGAAGGATCCGTCAAGATCTTCAAGTTCGGGTTCCGCCGGGCCGCCAAGACAGGCATCCAGAGCCGAAAGGAATTCGGGGGTCTGCGCGCCATGGGTATCTTCGCCGCTGCGCGCATCGTCGACCAATACCGTCAGATGATCGGCCGAGCGTTGCAAGATCCGCATGAGATCCGCATCCGGATCGAGGCGATGGCTGCGCACTTCGTCAAGCACGGTTTCGAAACGGTGGGCAAAGGCGACCAGAGCCGTCAGCTTGAAGGCCCCTGCCCCCCCTTTGATGGAATGAACGGCGCGAAACACCGCGTTGACGGTTTCATCGTCATGCGCCCCGGCATGCATCTGCGCGAGGCCTTCGGTCAGCGCTTCCAACAGTTCTTCGGTTTCTTCAAAGAACATGTCGCGAATAGAAACTTGCTGGCTCATGTTACCCTTTCGCCCCCGTGACACGGCGCACGACAGAAATGATGGCTTCGTCATCGAAGGGTTTGACAATCCATCCGGTGGCCCCAGCCTCACGCGCTCGGGCCTTCAGGTGCGGCGCGCTTTCCGTGGTCAGCACCAAAATCGGGACGTTTCGATGAATACGGCCGTCGCGAATGGCGGAAATCACGCCGTAGCCATCCATGTTGGGCATGTTCAGATCCGTGATCACCACATCCGGCGGATCTTCCTTGAATTTGGCAACGCCTTGAACGCCGTCATCCGCCAGGGCGCATGTAAAGCCCGCATCCACCATCACCTTGTGCACAAGACTCCGGATCGTGCGGGAATCATCGATTGCCAAAACCTTGATCGTCATACCAACACCTTTCGAACCAATATCTCTTCGCTCACACCCAAACGCTTCAGGACGCGATCAATCTCGGCAGGGACGTTGCCAAGTTCGAAGGCCAAACCGTTTGCCTGCGCCGCCTTCGCCGCACACAACAGAAGTTCGATCATCATCGGGTCCAGTCTGCGCAAAGCGCCGAATTGAACGCGGACGTTGAATTTGGCGTTGGCCTTCAAGAAGTCCTGAAGGCTGACATCTTCGATGGGACTGAATGTTTCGGTCAGGTCAAACGTCTTCCAAGTCTTGCCCATGCTGCAGATCTGCCTTCTCGCCCACGCCGTCCTGCGGCGCCTTTTCGATAAAACTGGCCAAAGGATTAGGGTTGCGGTCTTAAGAAAAGATTTCCGGCCCCGGCCCCGGCCTTCGGCTTTTCCCTAAAAATTTCACCATTCTGCGGGCCGGGTTCGGGTTTGGCGGCCGGGAAATTACCAAGGGTTAATGCCTGTACGGTAGGTTGAGCCTTCTGAAACCAGAAACCACAGGCCCCCACATGACCTTTAACAAAGCATTCAACGCCGCACCGACCGAACCCGGAGAAGAGGTTTTTGGGGCCACCGAAGTCTTGTATTCGCGGACCGACAATCGGGGCGTCATCAGTGCCGCGAATGCCGTCTTTCATCGGCTGGCGGGCCGCGAACCGGGAACGTCTATCGGGGCACCGCACAATATCATTCGTCACCCCGACACGCCCAAGGTCATTTTTTGGCTGATGTGGAAATCGTTGAACGAGGGTCAGGCCTTTATGGCCTATCTCAAGAACAAGTCGGCCCGGGGCGGTTGGTATTGGGTCTTGTCGGTCATCGTGCCTTGTGAAGGCGGTTTCATATCGGGGCAGATCAAGCCGTCGGGCGCATTATTTGCTGAGGTCAAATCGCTGTATGCGGAGTTGGGGAAGCTGGAAGAGACCCGATCCCTGCCACCAGAAGCGATTCTTGAGCATTTGCAAAAGAAAGTGTCGGACCTGGGGTTTGCAAGCTATTCAGACTTCATCTCCAGTGCCTTGGACCAAGAGATCCTGTCGCTTGAAAAGGCAATCGATCGGGCCAATCCCTTGCGCGAACGCGCCTTGGTTGCGGTCAAATCCAGTCTGGCGGCCGCGTTGAAACAGCAGGAACTGGTTTTGGCAGATTTCGATGCACTTCAGTCCATCCCGACCAATATGCGGATCATCGCCTCTCGGCTGGAACCGTCGGGCGGGCCGATTTCAGCGATCTCGGACAACTACCGATTTGCATCGTCTGAAATCTTGCGCCGGTTGGAGGGATTTGCCGGACAAGATGGCAACCTGGTGCTGACGATGACACAAATCCTTGGAGAGGGGTTCTTTCTGACGGGAATCGAACGATTTCTTTCTGCGATCGGGCGTCAGTTCGGCAGTGAAAGCGCCGGGGCCACGTCGCTGGATTTGCCGGAGGAGCGGCGCATCTTGTCGGGTGTCAGCGAAAAATACACGGTGCTGTCCCACGCCTCTTTGGGAAAGGCCGAGGTGGTTTCTGGTGAGTTGAACGTGGTCGCCGGAGAGGTTCGCCGCCGGATGCTGGGCCTAGACACCATCCGCGTCATGGGCCGGGTGGAAAGCGGTCGTTTGGGCAGCGCCGGTATTGGCCTTGCCGCGACGATTGACCAATTGGATACCCGGCACGTTGCCATTAATGAACATTTGTTAAGTTTGATGGATCTATGCATCGCGATCCAAACCGGGATCCACAGCTATCAGCGGCAAGCCGAGAAAACGGTTTGGTAACACGGCTGGAGACACCTAATCTGCGCTGTGCGCTGCAGGACCGTCACAGGCAAAACGCGCGGGTTTGGGCCGATTGGCAGCGAGGCGAAAGCGGCGTTATGGTTCAAGGGAGAGAGGGTCCACATTGGCAAGCAGCCAATCGAAGAGCGCCGTCAGCGTTCGCTTGCGGGCGGCGCCCGGGGGGTGAACAAGGCAGTAGTCATGCCCAAGATCCAGCGTGATGTCTGACAGTGGGACCAACCGACCCTCGGCGATATGGGCAGAGCCCAGCATCCGCTGTGCCAAGGCAACGCCAAGGCCAGCCTCGGCCAGATCAAGGGCAAGGGCAGATCGCCCGACCTGAAACCCACCGGGTGGCGGCGCTGGCAAATTCGCCCGCTGAAACCAAGACTGCCATGTGGGGTTGGAGCCAAAAGTGGGGCCCCAACTGGTATGCAGCAAATCACTGCCCGGGACGGCCGCCATCCCCGCACGCAAGACATCCGGGTTGCGGCGCAGATAGTCAGGGCTGCACATCGGCTGAACAGAATCGCGCGCCAGAAACCCCACCCGCAGATCGGGATACAGACCAAGGCCGTAGCACAGCCGCAGATCAATGTTATGCCGGGCAAAATCCACGGGGTCCGCCTCGACCCGCAGGTCAAAACGAAAATCGGTGTGACGGCGCGCATAGGCAATCAGGCGTGGCAACAGCCATTTTTCGGCAACGGAATCAATAACACTGATCACCAAGCGCGATCGGGGCCGATCAGAAACAAGGTCAAGCGTGGTTTGAGAGATGTTTTGCAACGACTCTGCCGTTGACACAAAGATGGCGTGCCCGGCGTCTGTCAGGACCACGCGGTTGTTCAACCGCTGAAACACGTTCTTTCCCAAGAAATCTTCGAGTTTGCGGATATGCTGACTGATGGCCGCCGGAGAGACGCCAAGCTCTTGCGCGGCGGAGACAAAACTGCCGGTGCGGGCGGCGGCCTCGAAGGCGCGCAATGAGTTCAGCGGAGGAAGCGTAAGCGACATGGGTTCTGCCTTAGCAATTCAGGGCGACCGGCGAGATATAGGCCCCCGAATTACGCCATGACAGTCCTCAACTATGCGTGTCTACGCCGATTTCACCACAAAATGATCGCGACTTCATTAGAAAAACTATGCCAAAAGGAGTTTGCCCTTTTGGCATAGGCGGCGACGGCCGGCAGGTTTGGGACGGATCACACCTACCCGCGGGCGGGGTCATTGCCTAAAGGGGATTGTCACACGGAACCGGCAGCCGCGAGGACATTGACAGCAAGGCCGCCTCGGCGATTTGGGAGGCGCGCAGACCGTCAAAGGCGTTCGGGGTGACGGCGGCCCCCGTTGCCACGCTGTGCACAAAGGACGCAATCTCGGACCGATAGGCCTGCGCATAGCGCTGGGGATAATTCCACAACGGCTTTTCCCCCCAGATTCCATCGGCGGTCGACAGGACAACCAAAGATTCCGGAACATTTCCGACAGTCGCCTGCCCGAGGGAGCCCAGAACCTCTATGCGTTGATCATAGCCAAAGCTGGCGCGCAGACTGTTCAGGATCGTGACATGCGTGCCGCCGCGCATCCGCAGCGCCGTGGTGGTCGTGTCAATCTGACCGACGGTCAGATATTCTGGATTGATCAGCGCATCGCCCATGACAAAGACCTCTGCCGGCTCGTCATCCAACAGCCAGCGCACAAGATCGAAATCGTGGATGGCCGTTTCCTTGAGCAAGCCACTGGAATGAATAAATCCTTCAACGTCAGGTGCTTCGGGATCGCGGCTGATGATCAGGACCTGTTCCACCTTCCCTATATGGCCGGCCCGGATGGTGTCTTTCAAACGTGCGAACTGAAAATCAAAGCGGCGATTGAAGCCCAGTTGGACGCGGTCTTCGCGCCCCTTCAATCGTGCCATGCAATCGAGAATCCGCCCGATGTCGTGATCGATCGGCTTTTCACAAAAGACATAGGCCTGCGTGGCCGCCGCCCGTTCAAGATAGTCGGCATGGGTGCGCGGCGGGCTGGCGATCAGATAGGCGCGAATGTCGGGATCGGCAAAGGCGGCGTCCGGGCCAACCACCTGCGCGCCCGTGGCCGCAGCCAAGGCATGCGCACGCTCGGACGAAGGATCGACCACATAGCGCAGGTCAACCCGAGGATCGGAAATCAGATTGGTCGCATGGATCGTCGCCATTTCGCCCGCCCCAAAAAGGCAGGCCGTGATCTTTTTCTGGTTCATGGTCACCCTCCTTCAAAGGCAGCGCGGTCTGCGTACAAGGTGGAATTCTGACACGCCGCCCAAACCGTGGCCGGCCAAGTGGGGTCATAGTGCCGGGCCGAGGACAGATGCCGAAACGCGCGTTTTTTGTCATTTCCCCAAACCAGCATGCCGGCGGCGCGCGTCTGGGTTACAACGGTCTTGATCCCGACTGTAACCCCATGACGCGGCACGTCGTGCAGGCCAGCAAAATCGGGAAAGGTTTGCAGATTATCCGTTCGTGTTTGTTCGGCAAGGGTCACAATCCTTGACTCGCTGTCAAAGGGGGAACCGGGAGGGTTGAAGGCGACGTGCCCATCGCCTGCGCCGCTGGCCAACAGGAAAAAGTCTATGCCGCCGGCCGCTTCGATGCGGCGGTCATAATCTGGCGCATTGTTTGGATCTGGAAACCAGATATTGGCATCGGCAATGTGCCGATGGGCGGGAAGCCCTGCGTTCAGCACGGCCTGAATGTCGTATCTGGCAAAACGGCGGCAGCTGTAATGCGCATCGTCCGCGACATGGGCAAAGCCCGGTGCCTGCGGCAAGACGTAATCATCCATCATCAAGATGATCAGACGGGACAAATCCAATTGGGAGCGGGTAATGATATGCCCCAAAGCATTATAAACCGGTTGGGGGCTTCTGCCCCCGGGGCAGCCCAGAACAAAGCGGCCCTGTTTGGCGGCAATACGGTCGGCGATATCAATCGCGGCGGCGAGGCCAAGATCTTCGGGCGTGTCGAAGATGCTGATCCGGCGCATCGGCTAGTCCGCCATCACAGAGTGCAGAAACGTCAGGTTTCTGGCGGCCAGATCCTCGGGCGAGGATCCCGCCCCTTCGGCCAGATCCTGTTCAACGATGCAAAAGCCATCGTATCCTTTGGACACCATCTTGCGCACAACGGCCGGGATATCCACAGCGCCCTGCATGAGCGGAGACATCACGCCCGCCGCAAATGACGCGTTGACCCCAAGGTCGCCCTGCAAAACCCGGGCGCGCACCTGAGGGTCGACATTTTTCAAGTGAACCATTCGAATCCGGTTCCAGATCTGATCCATGTAGGACAAGACATCTTGATCCCAAAAGGCGTGGTGACCGGTGTCAAAGCAGACAGCAACATCGGTTTCGTCCAGCAAACGGTTGATCTGATCTTCCCGCTCGATGCAGGTGCCGACGTGGGGATGAATGTAGAGTGCGATGCCATACTGGTCGGCCATCATTTGGTGGGCGTCGCGGATCATGGAGATCGCCGTTTGCCAACCTGTGCGATCAACCCGGCCGGGATGGGCCGGGGGATACCATTCGCTTTCGTCCATCAGAACAAGGGTCGGGGCGCCGAGCGCCGACAGCAGGCGCCCCCAGCGGTGCAGATCTGCGATCAGGGCCGGTTTGGAGGCGGGATCTGCCAAGGTGTGAACATGGCAGGCGCCCGCCGGTTCCAGCCCGCGGGATTTCAACGCCTCGGCGATCCATACCGGGTCCTGCCCCATGAACCCTAAGGGGCCAAGTTCGGTGAGCCGGTATTCGGCGCGCGCGACAGCATCCAGATAACCCTCGGCGGTGATGGTGTTGCCGGTCGGGTAAAAGACGCCCCACGAGCAGGGTGCATTGCCAAGTTTCATGGATCTGGCTTTCTGACTCAGATTACGGTCACACTAGGCCCACCCGCGGGGCCCATCAACCATTCGGACCTGACATATGCCAAAAGTCATGTTGCGCGCTGCCGTTGCCATGCGACACTGTTGCGGTGGGGAGAGACCATGAGCCAGCGGAACCCGTTTGCGGACAGCGACATCACAGCCATGGCCGCCCGAGCCATCGACAAACTTGGGACAGGTGGGTTTTATGATGCCTTGCTGGATATTCTGGGAACCGCGGCCACCCATGATCTTGCGGCGTTGGTGCGTTATTCTCGGGCGGCGCCGCCGGACCTGATCATCCCCCGCGTCGAGCCGACGGCTGCGATGACGGCCTATTACAATCACTACTTCGCCTTTGATCCGTTTTATGCGCATTGGAAAAATGGCGGAGAGACCGGCACCTATCGATTGCGGGCCATGGATGCGGGGATTGGCCGAAGCCGATATGCGCGCGAATTTTTGACGGCCATGGCCATTCATGATGAAATCGCCGTCTTCCTTCCGCCGATTGGCGATGCCTCGCCCACGCTTATTCTGGATCGGGCCAAGGGTGTGTTCACGCAGGCCGAAGTTTCCCGCGTTCGCCGTCTTTTTCCCTTGCTGGCCGCCTTGCACCGGCGGCATCTGAGCATTTTTGTGACCGCAGGCGTCGATCCGGGAAATTCGCCCATCGGGTCTGAACGGCCGCTGCGGTTTGTTGACCTGCATGGCATAGAGGTGTTCACAACAACCGCGTGGAACACGCGCGCGCAAGACCCCCTGATCGCCGACGCGGTGGCCAGTCTGGCAACGCGGGGTCCGTGCACCTTGCGTCTGGCCGGACAGCTGGCCCTGCGCCGCACGCAGTTGCCGCCCGATTTCGGCCCGGCCCCCGGTGGATTTTGTGACGAATTGGCACCGGATATGGGGGCGCGGCTTGAACCGTTCACCGCCCGAAGTCTGCCGATTTCGATGTCAGCCCCGCTGAGTGAGCGCGAGCAGGATGTCGTCATGCTGACCTTGCAGGGGTATCCCGTCATAGAAATTGCGCGAAAGTTGAAACTGTCGCGTGGCACGATCAAGAACTACCGTTTGGCGATTTACCGCAAGCTTGACATCACCACAGAGCGCGAGTTGTTCGGCGAGTATATGGCAGCCTTGCGCCAATCATGACCAATGGCACTATTTTCGCAACGCCCTGAGTGACCCATCATCCGACAAAGGCCCGACTCGGCGGGTCGTCAGCGGAGGGATCGCCATGGTGAAGACGGTACGCGTGGGCGTGATCGGCCTTGGGTCTGTTTCGGAAAAATATGTTCCCCATATGCGGCGTTTGAACATCGAGGGGACGCCCTGCGAGGTCGTGATCGGCTGCGATCTGCGCCCCGAAAAGGCCGAACGCGCCAAGGGATGGGACATTCCTGCCTTTACAACCGACTACCGCGAGGTTCTTGCGCGGCCCGATGTTGATCTGGTTGTGATCCTGACATCGATGCAAAGCCATGGGCAATTGACGCGCGATGCCTTGATGTCTGGCAAACATGTTCTGGTCGAAAAACCCATGTCGATGGATCTTGCCGAAGCGGCGGAGCTTGTCGCTTTGGCAAAAACCTCCAAGGGGCATCTGGTTTGTGCGCCCCATGTCACGCTGTCGCGCACCTATCAGGACATGTGGCGGCATATTCACAACGGCGACATCGGGCGGCCGGTGACCGCGCGGGGATTTTATGGATGGGCTGGCCCCGATTGGGACCCGTTCTTTTATGAACCCGGCGGCGGCCCGATGTTCGACCTTGGCGTGTACAATATTGCCACGCTGACCGGCCTTTTGGGCCCGGCCAAGCGCGTTATGGCGATGACGGGGATCGCCATCCCTGAACGCGTGGTCAACGGCAAGATGATGACTGTGCAAACCGATGACAATTTTCAGGTCCTTTTGGACTTTGGCAACCAATGCTTTGGGGTCGTGACGACCGGGTTCACCATTCAACGGTATGACGTGCCGGGGATCGAGATTTACGGCACAGAGGGCACCTTGAACATGCTGTCGGATGATTGGGATCCGCATGGGTACAAACTTTGGCGCAACAAAGACGGTTTCTGGCAAGATCACACCTCGCGGTCCCGCTGGCCCTGGACGGATGGCATTCGCGACCTGATCCAAGCCATCCAACAGGACCGTGCGCCTGTCAATGCGCCAGAGCATGCCTATCATGTCCTTGAAATCATGGTGAAATCAATGGAAAGCGGGCGCACCGGACAGGCCTTGCCGATTGTCAGCACTTTTGTTCCCCCCCGGTTCGATGCGCCTGCCGACAGTTTGGCCCCGCATCTTGACCATGCTCCGGAGTAACTGATGGCGTACAAATCCTCTCCTCGACCGGTGTTTGATGGCCCCACGCCGATTCCCTATGCGAAGGTGACCCGGCATATCTGGGGAGATGTTGCCGCCGGTCAGGTGGATGACTGGATTTATGTTTCGACGGACAAGATCCACCAGCTTGTCTTTGGCATGCCCCCGGGCGACGGCTTTCGACATTCAGAAAGCTTTCGAACGGTCTTTGGCGCGGATGAAGTGCTGACGGTTCTGATGGGCACCATGGTGATTGCCAATCCTGAAAACGGAGAGGTTCATCTGGTTCACAAAGGCGAATCTGTGTTCTTTCAAAAAGATACCTGGCACCATGCCTTTGCCTG
>CANHLE010000026.1 GCA_947461435.1 Paracoccaceae bacterium
ATCCGTCGAATGATGTTCAATAGTCCCATGTGGATCACTCCGTTGCCCCCGCCGCTCACCGCTTTGGGGAAAGGTTCACATGGCTCAGTTCTCAGTGAAAATTATCAGCCTAACCGGCTCAGTTCTGGGTGAAAATCAACACCGGCACCATGTAGTCGCGGCAATCGGCTTCTGCGGGCAGAAGGCAGAGGATCGGCGCGGGTTCATTGGCGACGAAGGACGCAAGGGCGCTGGTCAGAAGCGTGGTGAACCCCACCCGGACAGGTTTCACCAGAGTCACCCGTTCGATCTCCGCGTCGCCTATGGCGTCGGCAATCTCGCGCTGAAACGGCCACAGGCGAACCGGGCCGGGCAAGGCGGACACACCGTCGGGCAGCACGATTTCCCGTTCGATCCATTCCGACAGGCGCAGGCGCGGCGGGGGGATCAGGGCGCGCAGCGCCTGTTTCGTGATCTGGTCAAGCGTCGGCATTGCCAAGTTCCTGCAAGGCATCGCGCAATTCGCGGTCGATTGTGGTCACGTCGCTGGTGGTCAGGTGCTGCATGGACTGGCGAAGCCGGGAAGGCACCGCCAGAAGCCGGGAACGAAGGGCGCGCAGGGTATCGGACCAAGCCCGTTCCACGTCGCTTGCCGGGACGTATTCGCCGCGCAGGACGGCGTTCTTCAGGGCCTGCGCGTCGGCCTGTTCCCGTGCTAGCCGCGCCCGTTCGCTGGTCAGATTCAGCACCTGTTCTTCACCACCGCGCCCGCTTGCCGTCTCGCGCAGGCTGACGATGTAACGGCGGGTGCTTTCCTCAAGGTCATAGGCGTCATGACCAAGACGAACCACGGTATCCCGCTTCCCCAGGGTGGTCAGCATCCCCGGCGTGATGCCGAACAGGTCGCAAAGGTCAGAACCGCCAATGCGATGGACGGGCCTGTCGCCCCCCAGCCCCGGCAGTTCCGACATGATCCGCATCTTTTAACCCCTTGTAAATTCTTGCATAGCTTCAAGCATCGCGCCTCTGCCCCCCGTATAGGTCAGGGCTGGCAAGGACCCGCGAAGGTCACGCGCTGCCCGCTGGTCTGGCGCTGGCAAGCGCATGATCCGCCGCCGAAGGCAGGGTGCAGACCCGTTCGGCGGCGCTGGTGCAGCAATGCGCTGCCATCTGCCCGCCGAAAGTCAATGTCATGGCGCTGACCACTTCGGCATGGGCACCCGCGATGATGCTATCCCAAGGCATCCCGCTTTCGCGCATCAGGGCCATGCACTCGCGGATGCAGGACGCGGCTTGATCCGCCGCCGCTTGCTTCGCTTCGATGCGTTCTTGGTCGGTCATGTGGTTGTTCCTTGATGGTTCGGGTTGCGGCTTGGGAAGGGCAGCACGGCGCTGCGTTCGGTCAGGATGATGCACGGCGGGTTTCCCCGCTTGTGGCGGTCGGGGATGGTCAGCCATCCGGCTTGTTCCAGTTGATCAAGCGCCCGTCTGGTGACGCGCGGCGACGCGCAGATCGCCTTGGCGAACAGGTCGATATCCGGGGCGCGCGCAACCTCAAGGAAGTCGCTGATCAGGACAGCGCCCAGAATCCGCGCAGCCGGGGACAGGCCACGGTCGCGCATGACGGCGTGAAGCCATCGGTCTTTCGCTTCCTCAAGCATTGGTCCGGTCCTTCGCCTTGTGGGCAAAAGCCCGAACCCATTTGTGCGAAATCATGGCTTCGATGCCCGCGTCATCGTCGTTCGGTGGCCTGCGGAAAGGCACCCCGAATTCCCCAGCATGGTTCTTCGGTGCAACCTGCGCGACGGTCGGATGCCCGTTCTTGGCAAGCCATCGGTTCCAATCCGCCTCTGCATCGCTTCCCGGCTTGATCGGGTGCAGCGGGCGCGTCCAAGTCTCTGGCGGTGCCGCTGCGGCGGCGACGGCGCGGTCATGGGCGGTCCAGTCGATCCGGCCAGACTTGCCGTGCGAACCAGAGGTTTGGCCTTGCGCGCGCTCTTTCTGGTTAAGAGTCTGGTTGGTCCTTATATAGGCGGTGCCACTACTGGCACCCTTTCCCGCAATTAGTGGCACCACTTTCGGCTTGGGATAGGCCATCTTTTCGGGGCGAATGGGTGCCACTTCTGGCAGGTTTTCCGTGTCACGCGATGCCATGTAAGTGACCCTTTCAGACGCTTTCAGGGCGTGTTCTCCATGCCCGCTCATGAAGGAAATTTCGCTCCGGTCGCCTCGGCCTTGGGCGTAGGCGATGCAGATCAGCCCGGCGTCGGACAGTTCGGCCAAAGCCCGCTGACAGGCGCGCAAGGACACGCCAGACGCATGGGCAAGGGTTTCAACCTTGGGATTGCAGAAGCCCGTTTCGTGGTTTGCGAAGTCATCGCAGAGGCTCCACGCAACCATGCGGGCGGGATAGGACAGTTTCACATCCCGACGGATCGAACGCTTCCAGTCGTTTCGGGCCAGTTTCCAGTTGCCGTTCCGGTCGATCCGCCTTGCAGCGTCGGGGGCATCGGTGTAAACTTTGACCTGAAGCTGACTTGCTTTGTCCATAGCCCCGGATGCGCCCGCCAGCGCGCCGGGGTTTTCGTTTTGATCGGACGGCGCAAGGTTCGCCTTACCCCGATTTTCTCCAATGAATTCAACGCGCGAAAACTCGCGGTTCGCCGTTGCAAGCGATTGATTTACGGCGGATTTTCGATATCCTCCGGGCCTACCAAAACGCAAAAGGCGCGGCCGTTTCCAGCCGCGCCCTTTTTCTTTGAGTGTTCGATCACTTCAGATCAAAGCGGTCCAGCATCATCACCTTGTTCCACGCAGCCACGAAATCTTTCACGAATTTCGACTCTGCCCCCGCACAAGCATGGACCTCCGCCAAGGCCCGCAACTGGGAATTGGACCCAAACACAAGATCCACACGTGTGCCGGTCCAAACCACCGCGCCTGTCGCACGAGAGCGGCCCTCAAAGATTCCCTCCTCGGCCGCAGGGGCCCAGATGGTTGCGTTGTCCAAGAGATTAACGAAGAAATCGGTGGTCAACTGGCCAGGACGTTTGGTGAACACGCCATGGGCGCTTTGGCCGTGGTTGATACCCATGGCCCGCAAACCGCCGACCAAAACTGTCATCTCGGGGGCGGTCAGGGTCATCAACTGCGCCCGATCGATCAGCATCTTTTCGGACGACACGCTGTAGGTTTGCTTTTGATAGTTGCGGAACCCATCGGCCACAGGTTCCAGCACCGCAAAGCTTTCCACGTCCGTTTGCTCTTGTGTGGCATCCGTGCGGCCCGGCGTGAACGGCACCGTAATAGCGTGACCGGCCGCTTTGGCAGCAGCTTCAACGCCGGCTCCGCCCCCCAGAACAATCAGATCCGCCATCGACACCTGTTTGCCGCCCATGGCCGCAGCGTTATAGGCGTTTTGCACACCCGACAGAGCGGCAAGAACCTTGGCCAATTGCGCAGGCTGATTTGAGACCCAGTCCTTTTGCGGTGCCAAACGAAGGCGAGCGCCATTGGCCCCGCCCCGCTTGTCTGACCCGCGATAGGTTGCGGCCGATGCCCAGGCCGCGCCCACAAGTTCGGCAATCCCAAGTCCGGTGGCCAAGATCTGTGCCTTAAGCGCTGCGATATCGGCCGCGTCGATCACCGTGTGGGTGGCAGCCGGGATCGGATCTTGCCAGATCAAATCTTCACTTGGCACTTCTGGGCCAAGGTACAGCGACTTTGGCCCCATGTCGCGGTGTGTCAGTTTGAACCAGGCCCGTGCGAAAGCATCCGCGAATTTTTCGGGATTGGCATGAAAGTCTTTCGAGATCGGTCCATAAATCGGGTCAAATCGCATCGCCATATCCGCGGTGGTCATCATCGGGCGGTGCTTTACGGCCGGATCATGCGCGTCCGGGATCATGTCCTTGTCGGCCACATCCTTGGCCGCCCATTGCTGCGCGCCCGCTGGAGAGCGCACCAACTCCCATTCGTAGCCGAACAACATGTCGAAATAGCCCATGTCCCAGGTCGTCGGATTGGGCTTCCATGCGCCTTCGATCCCCGACGTGGTTGTGTGAACCCCTTTGCCGGTGCCAAAGGCATTCTTCCAGCCAAGGCCCATCTCTTCCATGGCGGCGCCTTCCGGCTCGGCGCCAACCAAGGTCGGATCACCTGCCCCATGCGCCTTGCCAAAGGTATGGCCCCCCGCAACAAGAGCAACGGTTTCGGCATCGTTCATCGCCATCCGGGCAAAGGTTTCCCGAATATCCCGTCCGGACGCCACCGGATCAGGGCGCCCATCGGGGCCTTCGGGGTTGACGTAGATCAAGCCCATCTGGACGGCCGCCAAAGGATCTTCCAAGGTGCGCTCGCCTTGATAGCGGCTGTTGGCTTTGTCGCTGGTGGCCAGCCATTCCACTTCAGAACCCCAGTAGATATCTTCCTCAGGCTCCCAGACATCTGCGCGGCCACCGCCAAAGCCAAAGGTCTTGAAACCCATGGATTCAAGCGCGCAGTTGCCCGCCAAGATCATCAGATCAGCCCAAGACAGGCTGTCGCCATATTTTTGTTTGATCGGCCACAGCAGGCGCCGGGCCTTGTCGAGGTTGCCATTGTCCGGCCAGGAATTCAGCGGCGCAAAGCGCTGCGTGCCCGAACCTGCACCGCCCCGGCCATCGCCCGTGCGGTAGGTTCCGGCCGAATGCCACGCCATGCGAATGAAAAACGGGCCATAGTGACCCCAATCCGCCGGCCACCAGTCTTGGCTTGTGGTCATCAAGCCGAAGATATCGGCCTTGACGGCTGCCAGATCCAGTGACTTGAAGGCGGTGGCATAATCAAAATCTGGGTCCATCGGATTGGACAGCGCCGAGTTTTGCTGCAAGATTCGCAGGTTCAACTGGTTCGGCCACCATTCCCGGTTGGTCCGTGCGGCGAAGGTGGCATGCGCTGTCTTGCCGTGGTTCACGGGGCATTTTCCGCCCGAAGCGTTGTCATTTCCGTCCATGGTGTTCTCCCATTTGTCTGAAAGTCAAAAGCCCGATCCCCCCAAGCGGGGCAATCAGGCGAGTCTGACGTCACCATATCAGGTCTATGTGATCGGAATAAGTTGCATTAACTGATCAATGCGATAAGTTTTTCTGATGAATAATCTGACCCTGAAACAAATGCGCTATTTTGAGGCGCTGGCCCGTCATGGCCATTTTGGCCGCGCGGCGGATGTGTGCGCCATTTCCCAGCCGGCGCTGTCGATGCAAATCAAGGATCTGGAAGGATCCTTGGGAACCGCGCTGTTCGAGCGTGGTGCAAGGTCTGTGCGATTGACCAGCTTTGGAATGGAGTTCGCGCGGCGAGTGCGCGACATCCTGCGCGGGGTGGACGAGTTGGCCGATCTGGCCCGCGCTTCGCAAGACCGGCTTGTTGGCAGGCTGCGGATGGGTGTCATACCCACCGTGGCACCCTATCTTCTGCCAAGTCTTATTGCTGATCTCAGCCGGAACTATCCGGACCTTGATCTTCACCTGCGCGAGACAATGACACAGAATTTGCTGAACGAGATTGCTGAAGGCCGTCTGGATACGGCGATCGTCGCCCTGCCCGTATCTGAACCCTCGCTGAGCGAGGTGGCACTTTTTTCGGAAACGTTCATTCTGGTGCGGCCGGCCTCTGACGCCAACAAGCCCGTGCCCAACCGCGAAACCCTTCGGGAACTGCGTCTTTTGCTTTTGGAAGAGGGGCATTGTTTTCGCGATCAAGCCCTCTCGTTTTGCAACTTGCCGTCCACTCAGCCGCGGGAATTGCTGGACGGAAGCTCTTTGACCACCTTGGTTCAAATGGTCAGCGCCGGAATCGGTGTGACCTTGATACCGCAAATGGCGGTGCCCGTTGAAACCCGTTCCGCCCGGGTTTCCCTTGCGCGTTTTGCAGCGCCCGAGCCGGAGCGCACAATCGGGATGATCTGGCGCAAGACAAGCCCCTTCGCCCTGCAGTTGGGCCAGATCGCAGAGGTGGTACGCCAATCGGCCGAGACGCTGCGCGCGCAAAGCCTATAGTTAATCTGCCTTGACGCGCGCCGCGCGATGCAACGCCCAAAGCGCGCAAAAGCATAGGTTGGGCGGCGGCCGCGCTCGGCCAACAAGGTAAATTGGAGGGGCGCGGTTTTCGCCCGCCGTTTTGCATTGGGCGGCAATCAGGGCCGCATTTGCCACAAACTTTCCCCATTGTCCCCCACCAATGCCCCATTCCGGCCTGTTTTGTTGGGTAGGTCTTTCGTGTGGTGGGGACCACAGTAGCCGGTTTTCTGCGAACCGGCTTTGGTAAAGGACGCTGCTATGCCTACGTATAACGGGACAACCGGTAACGATACTGTCACGGGGTCAACCTCTGGCGATTCGCTTTTTGGCGATGCCGGCAATGACACCCTGATCGGCTTGACCGGCAATGACACGATAAACGGCGGCATAGGCACAGACATTGCCAGTTTCGCCTCTGCCACGGGTGCCGTGACAGTCAGTCTGACCACGAACCTGTCTTCAGGGGCCGATGGCAACGACACCTTGATTGCGATTGAAGGCGTCATTGGTTCTGGTTTCAACGACAGTCTGACCGGCAGTACCTTGGCGGACCTGCTTTATGGCGGCAACGGCAACGACAGTTTGACCGGCGGGACCGGAAACGATGTTCTGGACGGCGGTGCAGGCACCGCGGACGTTGCGATCTATTCCACTGCAAGCGCGGCCATCCAAGTTAATCTTGGCACGGGCCTGTCCAGCGGCGCGGATGGGAACGACACCTTGGCGGGCATCGAAAACCTGATCGGCTCGGCTTTTGCCGACAGCCTGACGGGGGATGCCAATGCCAACAACATCGCTGGCGGTGACGGCAACGACACCCTGACGGGGGGGGCTGGTATTGACACCTTGGACGGCGGTTTGGGCGTTGCAGATATCGTAGGGTATAGCGCCGCCACCGCCGCCGTGTCGGTAAACCTTGCCACCAATGCCGTCAGCGGCGCCGATGGCGTGGATATCATTTCCAACTTCGAAGGGGTCATCGGGTCGGGATTTAACGACACGCTGACCGGCTCGGCCGCAGCCAACTGGATCTACGGCGGGGGCGGAAATGACAGTCTGACCGGGGGTGCAGGCGCGGATGTGATCGACGGCGGATCAGGCACGGCCGACACCGCGTCTTATTCGGCGGCGACGGCGGCTGTCCAGGTCAGCCTTGCGACAAACCTGTCTGCCGGTGCGGATGGTATTGATACTCTTTCCGGAATCGAAAACCTTGTCGGCTCGGCTTTTGCAGACAGTTTGACGGGGGATTCAGCCAACAACATGATCGTTGGCGGCGATCTGAATGACACCATCACCGGCGGCGGCGGTGTGGATACGCTTGATGGCGGTGTGGGGACTGCCGACATCCTGGGCTACAGCGGGGCCACGGGCGCGGTTGTCGTCAACCTCGCCACAAATGCCGTCAGCGGCGCAGATGGTGTAGATGTCATCTCCAACGTCGAAGGTGTTATCGGATCGGCCTTCCACGACAGCCTGACAGGCAACACGGCAGATAACTGGCTTTATGGCGGGGACGGCAACGATCTGCTGACCGGCGGGGCTGGAAACGATCTTCTGGACGGGGGCAACGGCGCAGACGACCTTGCAAGCTATTCTGCCGCCACCGCAGCCGTTCAAGTCAGCCTTGTCACAAACCTGGCAACGGGCGCGGATGGCAATGACACGCTTGTTAGTATCGAAGATCTGACAGGTTCGGCCTTTAGTGATGCGCTGACCGGCAATGGCAGCGCCAATACCCTGACGGGCGGGGATGGCAATGACACCATCATCGGCGGCGCAGGCGCGGATGGGCTGGCGGGCGGCAATGGCACAGATACGCTCAGCTATGGCACCTCGACGACCAACGTCGTGATCAATTTGTCGACCAGTTCGGCCTCATTGAACGATGCGGCCGGCGACATCATTTCCGGCTTTGAAAACGTCATCGGCGGAAGCGGCAACGACACGATATCGGGCGACGGCGTTAGCAATTCGATCGACGGCGGGCTTGGCAACGACAGCCTTTCGGGCAGCACGGGTGGCACAGATACGCTATCAGGGGGGGATGGCAACGACACGCTTGTTGCTGGAAACAACACCTCGATCCTTGGTGGCAATGGAACCGACGAAGTCAGCTTTGCCGCGTCTACGAGTGCGGTCACCGTCAACCTGACAACCATGACGAGCACCAGCAGCTTTACCGGCGTCACCCTGAACACTGTCGAAGGGGCTATCGGGTCATCCTTTGCCGACGTGATCACTGGCGACGGCGCGGCCAATATCCTGACCGGCGGCGACGGAAACGATACCTTGGTGGGCGGTTTGGGCAACGACACGCTGTCCGGCGGCGCGGGCAATGACGTGCTCAGTTATGCATCTTCCAGCGCGGCGGTTCAGATCAACCTGGCGACAGGCGTGGTCACAGGCGGCGCCGGGACCGATGCGATTTCTGGGTTCGAATCCATCATCGGGTCCACCTTTGCTGACAGCATCACCGGATCCACCGGCAATGATCTGATCAACGGCGGCGGCGGCAATGATACGATCAATGGCGGTGCGGGGATCGACGTTGTCGATTTTTCATCTGCCACATCAGCCATCAACATCAACATGTTGCTGGGCACCGGCACAAGCGGCGTCATGTCGGGGATCGAAGGGTTCGTCACGTCGACCTTCAACGACACCATCGTGGGTGACACCAACAACAACGTCTTCTTTTCGTCGCTGGGCAATGATGCCTTCATCGGCGGTGACGGCACCGATGCGATCGACTTTTCCTATTCAAATGCCGCGGTCGCGGTTGACCTGATCAACGGCACGGCGTCAGGCGGTCACGCCACAGGTGATGCTTATACCGAGATCGAAAATCTGTTCGGTTCGACCTATGATGACAGCTTCATCGCAGGCTCTGGGGCGCAGCGTCTGGAAGGCAACCTTGGGAATGACACGCTCAACGGTGGGTCGGGCAACGACACCATGGTGGGCGGCGCGGGCAATGACGTTTATTCGGTGAACGCCACGGGTGATGTGATCACAGAACTGGCCGGACAGGGCGTGGACCGTGTCGAAAGCTCGATCTCGCATACCCTTGGCACCGAATTCGAAAACCTGACCATCACCGGATTTTCAGATGTCTCAGGCACTGGAAACGCGGGCAACAATGTCATCATCGGCAACAACGGATCGGGCAATATGTTCGCCGATTTCGGGGCCAACTTGCTGCGCGGCATGGACGGGAACGACACGATCGAGGGCAACGACGGCAATGACACGATCGACGGTGGAACTGGCAACGATTCCATGGTGGGCGGCGACGGCGCTGACGTGTTTGTGGTGGATGCCACGGGCGATCTTGTAGTGGAAGAATCCGGCAAGGGAATTGACCTTGTTCAATCGTCAATCTCTTACACCTTGGTCACCTTTACCGAAAAATTGCTGCTGACAGGCAGTGGCAATATCAACGGCACCGGGAACGATTATGACAACGTCGTCACCGGAAACACTGGCAACAACAGCCTGACGGGCGGCCTTGGCGATGACTCGCTTTACGGTGGCACGGGCAATGACACGCTCGTGGGTGACAGCGGTCTGGATTATCTGGAGGGCGGTTCGGGTAATGACCGCTACCAAATTCTGGCCAATGACGTGATCCGCGAACTGTCTGCGGGCGGAACCGATACCGTGTGGATCGCGGATGATTATGTTCTGGGGCTGGAGCTTGAGAACCTGGAATTGGGCGGCACGGGCAACTTTTCGGCGCGCGGAAATTCCCTGGCCAATATTGTCACCGGAAATACGGGCAACAACCTTCTGGAAGGAAATGGCGGCACCGATACTTTGTATGGCGGCGTGGGCAGCGATACCCTTGATGGTATGATCGGGGGCGATTCAATGGTGGGTGGGTCGGGCAATGATCTGTACATCGTCGACAGCACATCAGATCGCGTTACCGAAGTGTCCGGCGAAGGTACCGACACGGTGCAAACCCTGATCACCTATGTTCTTGGCGATAATCTGGAAAATGTGGTCATCAACACCGCCGGAAATGTCGACGCTACAGGTAACACCCTTCACAACACGATCACGGGTGCTGCTGGCGTCAACAAACTTTACGGCATGGAAGGGAACGATACCCTTTATGGCGGAGACGGCGGCGACACCATGGACGGCGGGACCGGCAACGACTTGATGGACGGAGGTCTTGGCAGCGACATCTATTTTGTCGATGCGGCAGGCGACACGATTGTGGAATCCGCCGATGGAGGCAATGACACTGTTCAAACCTCGATCACCTATACTCTCGCGGCTGGATTGGAAAAGCTGATCCTGACTGGCACCGACTCCATCAACGGAACGGGAAATACGACCAGCAACACCGTGACGGGAAATGCTGGCAACAACGGCCTTTATGGCGGCGGCCAGGATGACACCTTGATTGGGGATGCGGGCAACGACACGCTGGACGGCGGAACGGGCAACGATTCCTTGAATGGGGGGCTGGGGGACGATCTTTATTACGTCGACTCCACAACCGACCGGATCTCGGAAGGGACAATTTCCGGCACGGACACGATCATCGCGACGGCGACCTTCACCATGGGTTCAAACATTGAAAACCTGACAATGTCGGGCACCGCGACCATCGACGCCACAGGCAATACATCGAACAATGTCATGGCCGGCAACAGCGGCAACAACGCGCTTTACGGCTTGTCAGGGAACGACACCCTGACCGGCGGCGGCGGAAACGACACCTTGGATGGCGGTGCGGGCACAGATTCCTTGTCCGGCGGAAACGGGTCCGACACCTATATGATTGACGTAGAGACGGACATCATCGTGGAAGGGTCTGGTGGGGGCATGGATACCATCGTCACCTCCTTGACCTACATCTTGGGCGCCAACCTTGAAAACCTGACCTTGACAGGAACCGGCGCGGTGTCGGGAACGGGGAACACGGCCAACAACGTGATTGTCGGAAACTCGGGCAACAATGTCCTCAAAGGCATGGACGGCAACGATAAACTGACGGGCGGGGCAGGATCTGACACCCTGACCGGCGGCGAAGGGGCCGATCAGTTCATCTTTACCGCCGTGACCACAGGAACCGATGTGATCACCGATTTCAACGACGTGGCCTCGGGCGGCGATGAAGGCGACAAATTGGTGTTTGACGATCTGTTGTTGGGAACATTCGTTTATGTCGGATCCGGCGCCTTCAGCGGCGGTAAAGACAACAGCGAGGCGCGCATGATCAACGGGGCGATCCAGATGGATACAAATGGCGACGGAAAGGTCGACTTCACCATCAAGATCGACGGCCTGACCAGCGCGAACGAACTGTCGACCTCGGACTTTCTGTTTACATAACCACACTTGGCACAGTCGAAAGCGGCGGTCTGGCTGCCGCTTTCAACACCGATCATAGCCCGCGCAGAAGGCCAGATACTTTACCGGGGATTGGGTTCATACACCGAAACCTTCAACATGGCTTGGGTGCGCGAATTCACCCCGAGTTTTCGGTAGATCTGTTTGACATGAGATTGAACAGAGGCCTCGGTGATTTCCAGTCGCTGCGAAATCTTCTTGTAGGTGGACCCCCGCGTGATTTCGGTCAGAACCAATTGCTCGCGGGCCGTCAAATTGTATTCGGTGTCTTGAGCCTGCGGGCTGATCTCTTCCTTCTTGCGGAATGATCGCAGAATGAAACGGGCAATACTGGGTGACAGGGGCGAAAATCCCTGCATCACCATATCCACCGTGTCCAGCAGATCGCTTTCCGAGGAATCCTTGACAACATAACCGCCAGCGCCCGCTGAAATTGCAGCCACCACGCTCGCTTCGTCTTTGATGGAGCTGAGCACCAATATTTCCGGCATCGGATCCAATTTCTTGGCCGCCTCGATCACAGAAAGGCCCGATCCATCCGGCAGCCCCAGATCCAGCAAGATCATATGGGGGCGTTGGGACGCCAGATATTCCACCGCCTCTGCCACGTTTCCGGCAAGTTCCACCACGATCGAACTGTCGGTCCGCAACTTTCCCGCAATCTGGCGGCGCGTTGCGAAGTCGTCTTCGACCACAAGGATATTCAGCTTTCGCCCAGTGTCTGTCATATGCCGATTACCCTATTTGATCTTTAACAACACCGCAGAGCCATTGCCCCGCAGACGAAAGTAAACCTTGCCGTGGATGCGTTCTGCGCGCCGCTGCATGTTTCGCATTCCAAAACCGGGCGCAAAGAAGCCGGACGCATCGCCATTATCCAAAACCCAGATCGAGGCCGAGCTTCCAACAGCCTTGGACGGGCGAACGATCACCTGAATCTGCGTTGCCTTGCCGTGGCGCACGGCATTGGAAATGGATTCTTGCAGAATGCGGAACATGGCCAAATTGACCTCGGGACGCAGGTCTTGCAGCATCGGGGCATAGTCGTAATCCCAGATGATGTTGACCGCAGACCCAGAGTATTGCGGCACCATCCGCTCTCGGAAGGCGGCAAGGGCGACGGCCAATTCGCCATCAAAACTGTCAAGGGAATCCACAACAAGCCGCAAATCAAGCAGCGCCAGTTTGGACAGGCCGCGAATTTCATCCAGAACTTCGTTCGTTCCATATTCTGCAAGGGCATTGATCGAGATCAGATTGCCCGCCAGACCATCGTGCAGATCCCCCATCAGGCGTTCGCGTTCCACCTGAACCGACATTTCATGCTTCAGGGCGTTTTCCTTGAAGTAGAACAGTGACAGCTTTTGCGTCACCTGCTGTACCTCGTCCGCCAAAATTTCATTGGCAGAATTCGCGCGAACGAGGTTCGAAGAATAGGATCTGAAGATCTTGATCGCGATAACCATGACAAGAAACAGCGCTGTATAGCCGCGCAGCGCAATGAATGTGGGATGCGGATGGCCAAAACTTGCCATCAGGTTGAAAACATTCATCACGATCGCGGCGGCGGCCAGAATGATTACCGGGATCTCGAAATAATCCCGCCGCTCTATCAGTGTCGTTGCCGCGTAGGCGATACCCAGACTCGAAACAATCATTGAAAATATCCAGAAGCATTGAACCACGAACAGGAGTTCAAAGCCGCTGCCGCATTGAATTACCATCAGGATGAGCGCGATAGGGAACAAAAACAGATACTTCATCGAAATCAGTGACACTTTGTGTTGGGATGCCGTCATCACCGCCACAACAAATATCGCCGACGTGAGCCTGCCGACGATCGGCACGTAAGAGTAAACATCGGTCCGGTCCACCGCCGCCAAGTTTACGAAGGTTCCAAAGCAGTAGCATGTGGACAGGATAAAGATGCTTAAGAACACCGTCTGACGATGACGCAGCGCCGCATAGCCCGAAAACAAACAAGCAAACAGCAACACGCCTTCTACCAAGCGCGGAATGGTCCATTTGGCCCGGAAGGTGGATGAAAAGATCTCTTCAAGGGGCTTTGCCCGGCCGATAAGCACCTTTTGCAACAACCCCCCTAGGGGCAAGTCTGAGGAGACGTGCACGACAACAGAATTTGCGCCTGGTTTCAGAATCTCCGGCGGAAATATAACAAAGTCAGGAATGCTGAACATCAGCCGCTGAACTTGCGGGACGGGACGGCGCGAATTTATCGGCTGCCCGTTTAACTTCACCAGAACAGCGCCGCTGTAGTCGGCCACCAAAATACCCGTAGGCTCTGTCAGATCTGTTGGCGCTTGGAAATCGTAACCGACCTCAATCGAACAGTCCGATTTGCCAAGCGTCGCAACGCAGCTGTACGTGGCGTTATATTCTGAATAGTCCCGAAAATGCACGGGAGGCGAGATTTCAGAGGCCTGCCCCGTGATCGGCCATTGCTGCTGCGCCAGCGGTGACAGCAAAAGCAGCTGCACAAACACCACCAAGATGGCCAAACAGGTCAGGAAAAACCTGTTCGCCCGCGCGACCGCGGAAAGAACAGCCTTCCCATCAGACTTGGTGGTCCGCGGAAGCGCATATAGGGATGCCGTGCTCATGTCCGATGGATACCCGGCCTGTGTTTTTCAGATCACCAGCTGATATCGGCGCCGCCCGCCGAGGTGGTGCCGTGCGAATCTCCGCCGTCCGCCCCAAGGCTTGCCGAGGCGCTGGTCGCCCCCGTGCTGATGGAAGTATACCCGCCCGAGGTGCCGACGGCCGCATGGGCCCCGCCCGCAGACGCCACCACCGCTGACGATGTGCCATCTGTTGCAACGGCTGCATCAGAATCCCCGGCCGATGAGGTGACGGTTGTCAAATCACCCCAATGCGACACCGAAGCCGAAGCATCGCCGCCATTGGCAACCGCGGTGCAGCCCGGGCAATGGGTGTGATATCCGTACCAGGCAATCGAATTCCAGGTCGAATAGGCCGGCTCTTGAACGCATCCAGCAAGACCGGTCGGCAGAACAAGAAGAAGGACGGCAGCAGCATTAACACGCATATTGGATCTCTCTCGGGCATGGGGGCGCGCGGACGGACCCAGAAGCATCCGCCGCGCACGTGTTGAGTGAAGATTTACTGAAGAAGCAGCTTGAACATGGTATCGACAGACATCTCGCCGGTGGACGGCAAGCCATTTTCAGACTGGTACAGCGCCAAAGCCTCTGTGCTGGCCGGGCCGATCATGCCATCTGGAACGCCGTCCAAATACCCAAGATCAACCAGCTTTTGCTGGGCCAAAGCAATCGTTGCCTGACGATAGGGCTTTTCAGCGCCCGCATCTGGCACGTTGATGATCGGCGATTCCGCCGTGACACGGGCATTGGCAAAGGCGCCAACCACACGTGCCATCGTGTTTTCCACCAGCTCATCTGGCGCCGCGCGGCATTCGTTCAGCACAATGGCCAGAACGTTGATCATGTCCAGGAAAGGAACCACATCATAGGATTCGGCTTGCAGCCGGTTGGACGCAGACAGATAGCCCGCAAGCCACGATTGGAACGCCAGAACGCCGTCACGCTTTTCGGTCGCATCGGCGCTTTCAGAAACGGAAATCCAAAGGCTGCAGGGTTGGCCGCCAATACCGCGAACCGAAAACTTTCCATCGGCATCCGATGCGAAAGCGGCGGTCGAGGTGAGAACAGACAGTCCGAAGGCGCAGAGATAGTTTTTCGCAAACATAGTCGTTTTCCTGTATGTTTTTTGGTTGGCCCGCACCGGCCAAGGCCGATGCGGGCGTGTTTTTAGAACGAAGTGAACGTGCTTCCAGCGGTGCTGATGACCGAGGTCGCCGTGTTTCCGACAGCAGATGCCGCGATGGAGTTGTTCGCCACCGAGACTGAACCGCTGTCGGTTCCGGTCGACATCACAACCTCAGCCGCCGTAACAACGGCCGACATAGCAGCAGTGTTGGTCTGGAAGTTGCTGACTGATCCGGAAGCGTCTGTCCCCGACCCATCAGAATACAGCCGCAAGCTGTTCGACGAACTGTTGCCCGTCGCATCGGCCATCATCATGTTGCCATTCAGAGCCAGCGATCCCGTGTTTCCTGCACCCGACTCTGTAATTCCGATTTGGAAGTTAGTCAGCGTCGAAGTCACAGCGGAACCGTTGCTTTGTCCGTTCATCACCGCGTATTGCGCGGTTGTTGTCATCACACCGGCCGCACTGCCAGTCGAGGCAGCCCCAGCAGTCGACAGTACATCGATGCCAGAGGTTCCGGTCACCGTCATCGCGTTGATCGCGACGTTGGCCGTTCCGGTTGAACGAACGGTGTTGTCAGAGGCAGAGATAGATCCGGTGACGGCACCGCCGACTGTAATCTGGATCTGACCTTCCGTGCTGCCGACCTGCGCAGCCGTGATGGCCCCGCCTGTCCGCACCTGGTTCGACGCAAGCACGGCCTGCGTGTCATCCGACAACGAAGACCCTGCGGTCAATGTCATCGCACTGTCCGCCACGTTACCGCGCGATTGGGCAACAAGGATGTTGCTGTCGGCCGTAATCGATCCGGTCAAGGCGCCCGTTAGCACGGTGCCAATCTTCGAGTCGCCCATATCAGCGTCACCACTGATCGACGATCCGACGGCTGCCGATGAGGTTTGGCGGTTCAGCAAGCTGATCGCATCACTGCTGCTGAAGTCACCAGCGGTGGCTACGGTCAAGGTATCGGTCGTTGCGACCGTACCCCCTGCCCCGTCAATCGAGGTGTCAGACGTCAGCGTCAAACGGTTGGTCGCTGAGGTTGAGGTGGCCGAGGCAACACCGATGTTGCTGTCGGTCGACAAGGTGCCAACCGCCGAAGTGCCGGTGATCGTAAAGTTCGGACCACCCAGCGTTGCGGTGATCGCACCGGATGCGTTCTGATCGTTCGCAACCGCGGCACTGACGTCGGTCATCAGACCGGCCGTGATCGTGCTGACGTTTTGGGCAAGCAAGCCGGTGGCTTGCGCCCGCATCGTGTTGCTGCTGGCGTCAATCGCCGAGTTCGCGGTGACAGCCCCGGTCAGCGTGATCCCCATCAATGGTTTGACGCCATCTGCGGTTGAGGTATCGAACAGCGCGATCACATCGCCAGCATTGGTCTGGCTGTTGACCAAAACTGAGGACGTTTCGCCGATCGTCATGACATCCGTCGCCGAGGCAACAGACCCACCATCGGTATCCCCTGTCAGAACTGTGCCGGCCGTCAGGGTGCTGGTGTTATAAGCACTGAACCCTGTCGCGGTGGCATTCGCCGTGTTGCCGGTAACATCCAGCGTCGATGAGGCGACAGCCGCTGCGGCGATGTTGACGTTCACGCCTTGGATTGTCGACGTAACGTCAGCCGCTGCGGTTCCGTTTTGAACAGAAACCATCGAACCGCCGCCGTTGGTGGTGGAGAAATCGACAGAGGTATCAGACACTTGCGACAAGACGTTGGTCACAGTACCCGCCGTTGCCGTGGCCGCGATGGCGTTCGAGGTCAGGGCCAAAGCCGAGCTGGACGTGGCACCCGTGATCGACAGCAGAATAGTCGCAGGCGTCAGTGAGGTGTCCGCACCGCCGCCGTCGTTTGCAACTTTCGCCGAAACGGCAGCCGATTGCGTTTGGAAGGACGACATTGTCGCAAAGGTATCATTCACAGTGATCAGCGGTGTCGCCGTCCCGTCAACGACGGTGCTGGCGGCAGAACCGGCGCCTGTGATCGGGGCGATGCTGCCACCGGTCACTGCCAAACGGTTGGTTTCGGTCAGGCCCGTTGCGGTGGCCGCAATCGAGTTTGACACCATATCAACCGCGCTAGAAGCGACGGCCGCACCCAACGTCACGGCAAGCCGCGGTTCGGTTACGGTCGAAGAAATCGCACCCGATCCGTTCTGCGAGGCCAGCAAGGCCGCGGAGGCAGAGTTTGATGCCCCTGCGGTGCTGGAGATCGTGTTGGTTCCGGTGGCACCAATCGCGGTGCCCGCAATCGCGTTCGATGACATCGACAGGGTCGAGGCATTGGTCGCGGCTGTCACGGTCATTTGCAGGCGGGCGTTGGTATCATCGTCACTGGACGATACATCTGCCGTCACACTGCTGGCATTGACCTGATCAGACACCAACATGCGGTCTGCTTCCGCGCTAAGCGTTGCGGTACCGTTGTTGGTCGTTCCGGCGTTGGCCATATCGGTCAAGCCGCCCATCACACCGTCTGCCGCTGTGGTCAGCGTGTTGGTTCCCGAAACAGCGGTTGCAACTGACGACAGCGTGTTGCTGTCCATCGTCAGGCTTTCAGAATTCGTCGTGGCCCCCGTGTTCGCAACGGTCATGGTCACAGCCGAATCTTCCAAGGTGCTGGAAATCGCACCAGTCACGCTTTTCTGCGCACTGACCAAGGCAAAGACTGGCGCGGTCGTCGCCCCAATCGTGGCGGCCGATGCGGTCAGCGCCGCCGTTCCGCTGACAGCCGTCGCGATGGATGTCAGAAGGTTGCTGCTGGCGGCAACCGAGCTGTCGGTCAGGGTTCCAACGGTTACGTCCACGGTTGCCGACTTTGTCGCTGCCGTGACCGCGCCCGAGTTGGTTTGGCTTTGCACCATTCCATAATCGGCCGACAATCCTGCAGAAGCAGCAACTGTTGTTGCGGTGGCATCCCCATTGTCGATGCCGCCTGCGCCGTCCAGCGTTGCCGTGGACGTTCCGCCCAACGTCAGACGCGTGACATCAGACAAAGCTGTGGCGGTCGAACCAACGACGTTGCTGGATGCCGTCACAGAGGATTGATCCACCGTTCCTGCAGCGCCTGTCGACGCCTGGATGGTGAACTCGCTGTCGGCATCACCCACCTTGGCACTCACCGCCCCGGTGTTCAGCTGACGCGACGCCGTCAAGAAGGATGTCGTGATTGACGTAGCGTCCAAAGTGGATGTGGTGGTCGAATCCGATGCGGCAACAGACTGTGCCACAGCGCGGTTGCTGTCGGCCGAGATGACGCTGTCGGTGATCGTGCGGGCACCCGGAAGTGTGGCTTGGATCAGGTTCGCACCCGCGCCCGCCCCTGTTCCGATGGACGAGGTGATGGCACCCGAGTTCGACTGGTCATTCGCCACGGCAAAGGCCGTGTTTGTGGCAGACAGGGTGCTGGCTGCTGCCGTAAAGGCAGAAACCGCCAGCGTCGGCGCCAGATCTTCGGCGTCAACCGTGGAAATCGTCGTTCCGGTCAGGGCAAAGGTGTTTGTCACCGCATTGCCCGACGCCAGCGATGTCAGCGCGTTGCTGCTGGCGGACAGGCTTGTGTTGTCAACTGCGCCTGTTCCGGTAACGATGGTCGCAACCATATCTGTCGCGCCCGTTCCCAGAACGTCAATCGTCGAGGTGACCCCAGTGGTGTTGGATTGGGTCGAGGCCAAGACGGCGATGTTCGTGCCACCGGCTTGGTCTGCTGGGGTGCCAGTGTCACTTACTGCGGTTGTCAACGAAAGGCTGGCGAAATCAAGCGTCATCGCGTTGGTGGCCGTGTTGGCCCGCGCGGTTGACGCAACCGAGTTGCTATCCACCGACACGGTGGCATCGGTCACGGTCGAGTCGGCTGTCGTTCCGTTCGGCGTGACAGTTGCTTTGATCGAGGCATTGGCAATGGTCGACGAAATCGCATCATCCGATTTCGCGGTTGTGCTGTATTGCTCGTTCAGCAAAGACAATTGGGCTTTGGCACTGGCACTACCGGTGGTCAAACCATCAAGGCTGGTTGCCGTACGATCTAATGTCGGGTCTGCCACGACAACGGTGTTGATTGCCGTCAGCATCGTTGCACTGGCCGTCAAGCTGTTCGTGGCCGTGTTGCCCACAGCGGTGGACGATGTTGCGTTGGAATCTGCCGCAACAGTGACGTTCGACATGTCCGTTGCACCAAGACCGTCAGCCGTCACAGCCAGATTCAGCGTCGTTCCTGACAGGGCAGACTGGACGCCGCCTTTCAAACTTTGCAGCCCAACCACAGCGGCCGACGCTGTCAAATCATTTGCCGTTACTGTCAACGCCTGTGTGGCCACGTTGGCCTTGGCGATTCCGGTCACGGCGTTGCTCGACAGCTCAATCGAGCTGTCGTTGATCTGGCCCGTGGCATTGCCAACGGCAAGACTCATCGAATAGCCCGTGCCATCCGTGATCGACGAAGACACCACATAAGCTGACGAATCTGCGTCAGCGTCACCCGTCACCGACTGCGCGCTGACGGAGGAGAAGCCTGCCGTGACAGCGGCCGTACCATCGGTATCAAGCACTGCACTTGGGCTGACCCCGGTCGCTGCAACGACCCCGTCGGTCAACGAATTGCCGCTAAGCGACGTGATCATCGTCGCCGTGTTGGCGATCGACGATGCGGCCAAAGAGTTGGAGTTCAACGTGATCGTTGCATTATCAACAGTCTCAGCAGCCGTGCTGGCCACTGTCGACGAGATGATGGGATCGGTGATCGTCGCAGATGCAGCGATGTTCAAATCATCCGACGTTGCATCTCTGAACTGCTGAACGTTGGTCTGGGTGACAATCCCGTCCAGGCTGGTTGCGCCCGCCACCACCAAGTTGCCGGTGGTCTTGTTGCCGGTCGTCGTGGCGGAAATCGCGTTGCTGGATACATCAACCGAAACGCCAGTCGCGCTGTTGGCCGAGGTCAGTTCGATCCCGTCCGCTCCGTTTGTCACACTGATGCTTGACGAATCAACACTGGCTTGAACGTTGCTGATGAACAGATCCGCCGCCGCAATATCGGCGGTGGCTGCGGCGTTGGACGCCAGATCGATGTTGCTGGCAACATAGGTAGCCGCACCATTGGTGCTGATGCCATCGGCAAGGTACAAGGTATTCGTCGCCGTGTTTTGCGCCGAAGATGATGCCAGAGAGTTGCTGGTCAGCTCAAGCGACGTCGTCGTCAGATCGCCAGTGATGGCGGCCGTGATCCCCGAGGTCGAAGAGACACTTGCGTTTGTCAAAGCAACAAGGGCGTCGGTGCCGACGTTGTCAGCGACCTGAACGTTTGAAATACCAGCCGAGCTCGACAAAGTCGCCAAACCGCCATCTTCAACATACAACGTGTTCGCCGCCGATGCGCCTGTGAAGGCTGCGCTGATGGCGTTGCTGTCAAGTGACAGCAAGGTGGCCGTGACGGCCGTTGCGCCGGTCACAGACAGGTTGATGTCCGATCCGGCCACAGCCGACATGGCGGTGCCAGTGTCGGCGTTCGTGTTCATCTGAACGTCTTGGTTCAATTGTGTGGATTGGATAAGCAAGCCTGCGTTCGAATTGGCAGATGTGGTGCCATAAGTTGTGCCGGTAACGGCAACCAGACCAGCATCGGTGTTGGCAAAGGTCGTCGCCAAGTCACCTGACAGGATGTTCGTCGCCTTGGCCAAGGTCAGCGAAGTGCTGATGGTGTTGTCTGACACAAGGGCAGACGACCCGGAAGTCAGCGCGCTGAGGGACGACGTGATGCTGGTTCCGGTAATATAGGCAAAAGCATCGTTGGCATCGTTTTCAAGCGCTGATGCAATGATCGCGTTCGATACAGCGCCCGTTCCTGTGACGGTCGAGATATCCAGGCTGCCCGCCGCGTTGTTCCCCACAAGCGTTGCGGTGAAAGCGTTCGATGCCACGTCTGTCGTCAAGGCCGCCGTAGACCCAACTACGGTGGAGCTGACCACACCGGCGCTGATGATCGCCTCAAGCGTGCCCGATCCCAAAGCGTAATTGCTTACGCTCTGCTCAGCCGAGGCAACCGATGCGGCAGCGCCATCGACATATTGGATTTCCTGACCCAAGGCAGGCGCGCCCACCATCATCGCCGTGGCTGTCACCCCAACAGAGATTGACGCCGAAACGGACGGTGCAAAACTGACTACTTTGCCCTTCCATTTGGTCAAACGACCACCGATCGCAGTGTAGAAAGTCTTCATCTTCCTCAGTCCCCAATTAGGTCGGCGTTTCTTTTTTACGGAAACAACAAGCAGATTTGTCCGACACGGTTCATCATTTTGGCCGTTGACCTGAAAAGAATCGGGTCAGCAGCCTTGGAGCTAGAATTGCCCGGCCTGACAACATTCAACAATGACATGAACATGTTATGGTTTTGGCACCGGCCCAAAACGCGGCAATTCACCCAGATAAAGGCGAATTGCGGCGTTAAATCACAAGATTTGGTACAATTTCGCGCTGCTGGCATACATAAAGGCGGCATCAGAAACATGTTGTATAATTCAATAAGTGGGAATATACGAAAGATAGTTAATGAAAAATTAAGATACTCTTGCCGAAAACGCACAGGTCGTGTTTCGTTTTAGACGATTCGGGCGATTCAGCATGTCTGGGTCGATAATCCATAAGGCGGGGCAAACCCGCTCAGAGCAGTGATCGGGTGACCTCTATGCGAAAAGCTCCTTTGGCGCTGTCGTGTCTTATTGTACTGCTTGCGACAACGGCGAATTCAAACGGGATTGATGAAGGTGGATCGTGGAAGTTTCACACCACGACGGACACCGTAAATAAAGCGAATGTTGCCAGTCAAATTGACAAGGCGCGCGCTGGATATGGTCCGGGCGATACAAACATAAATTATGACGTCGCCGGCGATATGATCAATTGCAATCTGAATTCGACCGCAATTGGCAACACCGGCACAAACGCACAGGATGCGCCAATCGGATCCCCCGATGTGACTTTGGGATCGTCTGTTGATTCAGGGTCCACCGGAAACAGTTCGTCCAACACGGCGGAGGGCGGAGATTCGGATACCAACACCAGCAACGGCGGCATGGTTGATTCCGCAACCGGCGTTGGCGAGACGATCACACAAGATTCAAACACATCAACCGCTTTAAACAGTGACCAAGCAAACGCTGGGTCGCAGCTGTCGACCGTGGGTTCGGTGGATAATGACTATGCCGTTGCAGGGGTTGCAGGATCGGGCGGAAATGGCCAAGCCAACCTGAACTCCACTCAAACGATGGCGAACACGACGCTAAGCTCGCAAGTACAAGGCAGCAACGCCTGCGACTTTCAGACGATTTCTGGCAACCTTGCATCGCCGATCAATGCGGTCAGTCCTGAAAACAACGTTGTTCGCTCTACAACAACAGAAAGTCCATAATGCGAACCGCAAAGCCGATCAGTTGGGCTTTGATGACGGTCTTGGTGGCATCTTGCACCATTCCAGGCCCGACGTTGCGGCTTGCACCTGACGAAGAAGCGATGGTGTTCGGCAGCCGCGTGCGCACGAATACAACAATCCTGACAGATACCTTTCTATGCTATGACAATGTTCTGCATAACGCGGGGAAACCCGCTCTTAAAATTGCCGTTGGCAATATAGCGGATTATTCTGGTAAAACGTCAGACACCGAAGGGGCCGTTATCACGCGCGGCGGATCTTTGATGCTTTTTTCGGCACTTGGGTTGATGAAGAAGAGTGTCAGGCTTCAAGATCGATTTGACACGACGGTGACAGATCTTGAAATGGGATACATAAATTCACGGCAATTGGGCGACGGACAGGAACATCAGGTCGAAGCGGAAACTGTTCCTTGGATGCCATATTTTGGCGGATCGATCCAGAAATCAGATTATGTGATCCTGGGTGGCATTACCGAGGTCAATTTCAATCTTGCATCCGGTGGATTTAGCGCCGAAGTGAACCAAATTGGGGCACAGCGCCGCAGATTCAGCATGAGCATCGCCGCTGATCTTCGCCTTGTCAAAACAGACAGCCTAGAAGTTAAGGCAACGGCAAGCTTTCAAAAGCAATTCACCGGCTATGAAGTAAGCGCAAATCTGTTCAGTTTCTTTGACGTCTTCAATAATAAGCAACTGTTTGATGTTTATGGTGGAAATATCGCCCAAGAACCGATGCAATTGGGCGTTCGTACAATTCTGGAAGAAGCAACGCTGAAACTTCTGTCGGAAGTCAATAAAATCGACTACCTGCCCTGCAGTGTTCCTAAACCAACCGAAGTCAAGCCGGCGCCGCAGGCCCCGGTCGCTTTGGCCGCGCCGGCAAAAGGAACAATCGCCGCGCCGGTAAAAGCAGCCCCTGCCGCCCCTGCCCCGGCGGTAAAGGCAGGTTCTGCTCGTCTCATGATCGGCCTGTTTTCGCTAGAGGCCAATGCCGCAGCAGCCGTCAAGCTGGTGAGCGAAATCGGCATCACCGCAACCGTGGAGGCCTTGGATCGCAATGGGCGGACGGTTTGGCATGTCTTTGCTGATGTGACACGAGACGAAAACGTTTTGGCCAAGGTTCAACACTTGGGCTTTCCAGACGCCTATTACTCCACCCGCTAAAATTTTGGCACAGCCAATGTCTCGTTTGTTGACGAACCGATCTTAGGTTGGCTGGTTGATCGAAGGCGTCCAACCCGCCGCAAATGACGTCACCGTCACAAGCTTAATAAGTTCAAAAAGCTCGGCGAAAATGCGCTGAAACCGCGATTTTGTTGCCGCATCCGCGTAGAACTGAAACCGAATCCAATGGTTTGTCGTTGCCCTGAGGATGTGTCAAAATGCAAGGATGAACATAAACCGGATTCGACGTGCCAAGGGCCTGACGCAAGTCCAGCTAGCTGAGTTGATGAACGTCACTCAGCCAACAATTTCGCGGCTAGAACGTGGTGACGAGGGCACGACCCTGGGGCAATACAAGAGCTGCGCAATCGCCCTGAGTGTAACGGTCTCTGATCTGTTCGGCGACAGCCAGAGCATCCTCGAACTCAGGCTTCTAGAAACCTTTCGGAAGGTTCCGGTGTCAAAACGTTCGCAGGTACTTAGTCTGCTGGAGTTGGCATCAGCCTTGGCAGGCGAAAGGAATCAATAAAAGTTAGACGCTAAAGATCAACAGATCAGACCTCTTCGTGAGCGAGGTCGTCCGTTTGGCGGGTTGCTTCTTGCCGGATCCAGAACTCGACCAACAGCATGGTCACCGTCGCGGCAAGAGGGCCTAGGATGAATCCTGGTGCGCCAAAAAGCAGCAATCCGCCGACAATGGAAATGAATGCCGGGATGGTGTGCAGGCGCAGTCTGTTTCCCACAAACATCGGCCGCAGCACGTTGTCGATGCCGCCCACCACAATCCCGCCCCAAGCGGAAAGAACAAACGCGCGCGCCCAGCTTCCATCCAGAATAAGCAGCATGGCCGCAGGTATCCAGACGACAAAAGCGCCAAGAACCGGAACGATTGACAGAAGACCCATGACCAAGCCCCAAAGCAGCGGCGTGGGAAGCCCAAGCACCCAGAACATCAATCCGCCCAGAGTGCCCTGAACCGCTGCGACGGCCAGCGTGCCGTATATCGTGGCGTGCACGGTTTCAGAAATCCGCCGGAACAAATGTTCACTGTCTTTCTGATGAAGCGGAAGCCATTTTTTGAACATGGCCTTGGCGGCCGCCCTGTCGCGCAGAAAGTAAAACAGAAGGTAGAAGGTGATAAACACCTCAACCCCTTGAAGGAACGACCCTTTGACAAAGGTCGCACCGATGTTGCTGAGCCATGACGCGATGGATGCCATCATCAAGGGTAGATCAAACTGTTTGTCGATCCAGGTTCCCAAAGGCGCAAGCCGGGGATGGCTGTTGATGAGGGCCTGAAGATCACCGCTCGCAACTCTGGCCTGAAGCGCCAAAATGCCAGTTGCAGCTTCCGAGATAAGGCGTTCAACGACGAATACCGACGGAACCACGACGACAAGAATGACGATGGCCGTCGACAGCAGGGCGGCGATATTCCTGTGCTTCACAAGACGTTCGATCCGCAAATGCACCGGCAAAAACAAGATCGCCAAGGTCAAAGCCCATGTGATTGCCCCCAAGAACGGCAGCGCGATCAGCACGCAAAGCAGGATCCCGGCAGCACTTGCGAAAGCAAGAACCAAACGGGCGAGAGGGTGTCTGCCAGTGGATGCAATTTTTTGCGTCATTTTCTCATCTCACGGCCAGATCGAAAATCAAAAAACCGATGCTGGAGATCAAACCGGCAACGGGCACCCACTTTGGGCACACAAATATATGCGCAGGCGGGGCCGCCTCACGGTGCTTGATGCGCATCAAGGTGACGTTGATGATCGCAAAAACCAAAAGGGTCAGACGGGCCGCCAAGTCTGCAAGACCGTCGAGGGGAACGGCAAGGGCGAAGACCAATATGGCGCAGATGCTGACGGCCGTCGCCCGCAATGGGGCGTCGGTTCGGGCGTTTAGCTGCGTCAAGGTTTTGGGAAGATTGCCCTGACAGGCCAGCCCGTAAAGAACACGCGAAATCATGATCACGTGAACGATCACGCCGTTGAGTGTGGCCACGACGGCAATCAAGCTCATGGTGTTGAGCGGCCATCCCGTCAATCGCTCAAACACCAGTGCCAAAGGGGCTGTTGATTTGGAAAGCTCGGCCGGCGGCACGGCCACGACGGCCACCCATACGACCAGCGCGTAGACCACGGAGGTCAGGCCCAAGGTCAGAAACAGCGCCCAAGGCAAGGTGCGCGAGGGGGATTTCATCTCTTCGGCAACATTGACCAGATGTTCAAACCCGATATAGGCAAACACCGCAATCAAGGTTGTCCCGGAAAGCCCGATCCATTCCCCGACATCCGTGAAGCTGGGCCAAATCTCTGGCAGTCGTGTGATCATCCCCGTTCCCGCGGCGAAGCCGACAATGATGATCAACACAAGCCCGCCAAGTTCCAGCAACGTCATGATCCCGACCAAGGTGACGGATTGCTGTGTTGACAGACACGCCACAAGCCCCATGGCCAGCACGACAAGCGTGATGATCCAACGCGGCGGCAGATCCACGAACACGCCCAAATAGCCGGCACTGCCAACACTGATCGTGGCTGCTGAAATTGTCGCTGTCAAAACAACCAGCAACCCCGTCGACAGGCTTAACCACCGGCGATTGAACGCTTTTTCCACATAGGCGGCCTCGCTGGCACTGACGGGCATCCGCGTGCCAAGTTCAGCAAATGACGCAGCGCTGAAAGACATGACCAGGGCCGCAAGAAGGAAGGCGAGCGGCGCATGCATGCCGCTTCGCCCGGCCGCGACCCCGACCAGAACATAGATGCCCGCGCCGATGGTCACGCCAAGCCCATAAAGGACGGCCAACCAAAGCGTCAGCGAGCGCTTAAGCCGCTGGGGCGATGGGGAACCTGCCAACTTTATCTTCCTGTCTGATCTCAACCCCACCTTATCGGTTCGGGGAAGGGTTTGACTTGATGCAGGTTAATTCGCAGACGCTGGCCACGATGCCGTCAATCCACGGGCCCAATGGGAAGATCAAGACGTGATTCAGATCAATATGCCGCAGGTTTGCTTGACCTAAAGATGGGCCCTGAACCAAGGCCCCTGTGAATTTCATGGCAAACACGCTGATCCAAGACCTTGCGATGCTGAATTTGGTCAGTGCCGTCGCCATCGGTGCGCTGATCGGCGCCGAACGAGAACGGCGCAAGGGCGAGGGCGCAGCGCGCTCTGCCGCGGGCATGCGGACCTTCACGATCACCTCAATCTGCGGTGCCGTCGCGTTTGGTTTGGGCGGCAGTTTTTTGCTTGGCATTCTGATGGGGTGCGTTGCTGTCATGGTTGCCGTGGCGTACTGGCGCGGCCACGATCAGGATCCGGGCCTGACAACAGAGATTGTCTTGATCCTGACGGCACTTCTGGGCGGTCTTTGCATGACGGCGCCCAAGACAGCGGGCGCAATTGCAGTCGCGGTGACGGTCCTGCTTTCGGCCAAAGCATGGCTGCACAACCTTGTCATAAAGGTCATCTCGAAAGATGAACTGGATGACGCGCTGATTTTTGCCGCTGCAACCATTGTCGTGCTGCCTTTGGTGCCAAACCGCCAGATGGGCCCCTATTTGACGTTGAATCCCCATTCGATCTGGATTGTGATCGTTTTGGTCATGGCAATCAGCGCGGCAGGCTACATCGCGGTGCGGGTGTTTGGTGCAAAGTTTGGCTTGCCGCTGGCGGGGGCCATTTCTGGTTTCATTTCCAGTACAGCCACCATTGGGGCCATGGGATCGCGCGCCCAGAAATCCAAAGATCTGTTGGCGGCCTGCGTCGCGGGCGCTGTCCTGTCGACGGTCGCCACGATTGCACAGATGGCCCTTGTTGTTGCCGCAACCAGCCTTCCCACCCTACTCAGCCTGTCAGGCCCCCTTTGTTTGGCCGGGGCCACGGCTGTTGCCTACGGGGCGGTCTTTACTGTTATGGCTGCACGGCACGTGGGTGCCGATACGGCGGGCACACAGGGTGTCTTCAGCCTCAAGACAGCCCTTGCGTTTGGGACAATCCTTTCGATCATTCTGGTTATCTCTGCAGGTCTGCAAGCGCGGTTCGGCGGCGCAGGGGTGTTGATGGCGGCGGTTGTGGCCGGCCTTGTGGATACACATGCTGCTGCGATTTCGGTGGCCACTCTGGTGGCATCGGGAAAAGTGACGCCCCAAGATGCAGTCCTGCCGATCCTGGCCGCCCTGACGTCCAACACGGTGTCGAAGATCATCATGGCCGCGGCAAGCGGCGGCTGGGCTTTCGCTTTGCGGGTCGTGCCGGGCCTGCTGCTTGTTGCGCTGGCGGCTTGGGTCGGTATGTTTTCGGCCCTGATTTGGGCCGGGCCTTGAAGACCGGGCGGCAGAATTTGCCGCCACGGTCACCAATTTTCAGGTAAGGTTACCTAGGCTTCAACATGCGCATCAAAAGACCATCTTTGCGCCAGAGCTGGTGATACAACGATGCCGCAACATGCAGCGCGATCAGGCCGATGAAAACTGGTTTGGCGAAGCTGTGCCACTCACCATAGGGGTCGCCGTAATAGTATCCAAGCAATCCCGTGACGGGCACAACAACCAGCAGTGCATAGAAAAGCCAATGCGAAATCCGGCCTGCCAGTTCGATGGCCCCGCTGGTTTCTGCCGGTGGCGGCGGCGCACCGTTCTTGATGCGCAGGACAATCCGAACGGCGACCAGAACCAGAATCGCGATACCGACGTAATAGTGCATGCTGGCAAGGTTGCCTTCGAGTGTTGAAACGGAGGTGCCTTCCTCTGCCGCTTCGATGGACTCGGTCATGCTTTCGCCGAAAATCAGCTGACCAAACACCAATAATGCGATCAACCAGTGAAGGCCGATCTGATAGAACGTGTAGCCTTGGACGCCGCCATTCTGGTCTGTCGTCATTGTCATTGAAGGTTCCTTTGCAACAATTTGCAGGTTTGCATAAAGCTGAGATGCTGCAATTGATCAATATCAATTACCGCAGCCTTCGAGCTAAAATGCACGGCGAAAGTTTTAGACGGGCCCATCGGCTGCGATCCCTTCGGCACGTTTTGGAACGATCCTGAGCGCCCTTAGCGCATTTAGAATGACCGCGACATCAATGACCTCCTGAACAAGGGCGCCGCGCACCGGTGTCAGATACCCCAATCCAGCGGCGATCATGCCAAGGATCGAAAGGCCGATCCCGGCGGCAACACTTTGCAAGGCAATCCGGCGCGACCGCTGGGCAATCTCGATCCCCGGCAACAGGCGATCCAGATGATCGACAAGCAAAACAACATCCGCAGCTTCGGCCGACGCGGCAGCCCCGCGCGCGCCCATGGCAACACCGATGTCGGCGGCGGCCAGCGCGGGGGCATCGTTCACCCCGTCGCCCACCATCATCACGGGGCCATTCTTGCGCTCGCTCAACAACAGCAGAACTTTTTGGTCCGGGGTCAGTTCGGCTCGCACAGAATCAAGTCCCAAATCTTTCGTGATCGCCTCTGCGACCGCGCGGCGGTCACCGGTTGCAAGCAGAATTTGGGTGATCCCAAATTTGCGCAGATCGGCAAGAAGACCCGCGGTTCCCGCCCGAAGCGCGTCAGCCATCACAATATGGCCCATCATTTTGCCATCAATCGCCAGCGACACGACGACAGCCCCCGCGGCGATCACGGCGCCATCTACCTTTGCGACGCCCGCCTGCGCAGCCACAAAATGAGTCCCGCCGACCACCACCTTGCGACCGTCAATCGTGCCGGTGACGCCCTCTCCGGGTGTTTCCACCACATCTTCCGGAACGGGCAACGCCGCCCCGTTTGTGCGCGCCCGCGCGACGATGGCCTGCGCGATGGGGTGCTTTGACGCCTGATCAAGGGCGGCGGCAAAGTGCAAGACGTCCTCCTTTGACATGTCAGCCAGTGTTTCAATAGAAACGATCTGCGGCCGCCCGTCGGTCAGCGTTCCGGTCTTGTCCAGGATCAGCGTTTTGATCCGTGCCAGCGCCTCCAAGGGTTTCGCCCCTTTGATCAAGACCCCAAAGTGGGCTGCCCGCGACAATCCTGCGACCAGCGCGACAGGGACGGCAAGGATCAACGGGCATGGCGTGGCCACCACCAGAACGGCCACCGCGCGGATCGGATCGCCTGTAAACCACCATGCGGCTGTGGCCAGCGCGACCGTGACCACCAAAAACAACATCGACCAACGATCGGCAAGCCGCGCCATGGGCGCCTTGGAGGCTTGGGCTGCCTCGACCAATCGGACGATCCCGGCATAGGTGCTGTCGGCTGCGGCCCGGGTAACTCGCAGATCGAACGCCTCACCGGCATTGGTCGACCCGCTCATCACGTCTTGGCCCCGGTCCACGCGCACCGGCATTGACTCGCCCGTCAGCGCCGCTTGATCCAGAATGGCGCGGTCACTTTCGACCGTGCCGTCCACTGGTGCCGCATCGCCCTGACGGATCAACAAAAGGTCGCCGGGATTTATTTGGTCCAGTGACACCTCTTCCAGCGCGGCGGCGTGATGGCGGGTGGCGGTACGGGGCACGCGGGACAGCAAATCGCGCATTTCGCGGCGGGCGCGGCCCTGCGCAAAGCCTTCAAGAAAGGTGCCGCCCGAATACATCAGCGCGACAACTGCCGCCGCCAGCGATTCTTGAAACAACAGCGCAGCCGACATCGACAGCGCGGCCACGACATCCAGCCCCACGTCACCTTTCCACAGGCTGCGAAGGATCTCGATCACGAGGGCGGCAAGCACGGGCAGAACGCCCGTTGTCCAGGCGATGGCCGCGCGGTCTGGTTCGCCCGTCAGCATAAAGCCAAGTCCTGCCACCAGACCAAACAGCGCAATCACCAGTAGTGCGATATTCAGGCGATCCCGGGTCATGGACTTGACCACCGCCGCGCCACATAGGTTGAACGCTTCCAACCTTGAGGGGCCGCATGTCCCCGCCGACCAAGGTCAAGGGCCTTGCACCCCGATCGTCGTTTCGCGGGTGAACAAACTTCAGTCATCACCGCCCTCGCCTCCCTCCCCGCCTTCATTTCTTTCACCTCCCTCGCCCCCCTCGGCGTGGGCATCGCGGTGGCAGGCGACACAATTGTCGATGTTGCGGATCCCTTCCTCCTGATGCTTGCGGATCAGGTCAGATTCCTGATGTTCGTGGCAACTGAAGCAGGTGAACTGACTGAAGTCATTTGCGCGGGTGTGGCAGGTGCTGCAGGCAACATCATGGGGGCCGGTCAAAGCAAAGAACCGGGTGTGATCGATCATCGCCCCGGCCCATCTGGTTTGAATATGGCAACTGCTGCATTGCAGGGTATTATCAGCGTGGACCGTATCCACCGGCGCAAGGTGACAGTCCGAACACGCAGCGCCCGCCGACGGCGACAGCAAATCATGGGCAAAGGTGTGGCTGTGCGGCGGCGTCAGGCTTGCCATGGGGTGATCGGTGTGACACCCCATGCAGTCGGTACTCGCCAGACCTTGATGAAAAGGCGGCATCTCCGTGCTGGGCGCGGCAGGCGCGCCCGCGACGGTGAACAGACCAATATCTTTCACCGCATGGCACGTCGTGCAGCGCGCCTCGGCGGCGCCTTGCAAGGGGACATGGCAGGCAAAGCAATTACCGGCCAGACTGGCATGTGCCGGGATCAGCGCCCCGGGGGCCAACATCGGACCTGGGAAGACAAAGGCAAGGGCGATGATGCCGACAAGACTGGCGGCGATGAACGCAAGGACCCAGCGTGTCATGACCACCCCCAGAAAATCACGGCACTGACGATATGCGCCGAACCCAGAACGGCGAAGGCGAGCGTCACTGGAAAATGCAGTGCCCGCCACTTTTTGACGGTGTCATAGGTCAGACTGTCCCAATACAGCCGCTCCTCCAATGCCTGAGAGGTCAGCCCTTCTCCCCGTAACCTTTGCGTCGTTGCCGCCAGCCGGGCCCCTGCCCGGCGCAACAAGAATTTTCCAGTCAGCCCGCTCGCCACGTTCAACAGCATTGCGCCTATGGCAAGCCAGGCAAGCACGGCATTGAAGTGGATGCCCGCATGGACAAGGATCAACAGCGACCCCGCCCAAGCCATCCGTTCATGCAAACGCAAAAGCGTGACCGGATGCCCCCGTTTGATGATTTTCCGCTTTCGCAAGGAATAACCGAACGAGCCGCAGATCAGCAGAACACCGGGAATCCCCAGCCATTTGCCGACCCAAACGAGGTTCATCATATGCAAGGCGGCATCGACGGCGAGTGTGGCCAGCAAAAGGGCCAACAAAGCCAGATAGAATGGCACCACTTCCCGGCTGATCAGGCTGCCCTGCAGAGTCATGCGTTCAACTCCAGGGCTGGGCCCGGGGGGCCGACGCGCAGCAGGCAATGGCCAACTGTACTGCCGAAATCCTTCTTGACGGCAAAGGCCACGGGGCCGGAAGCATCTGTTGCCCAATGGCCGCCGTGAAACAGCCAGAAAGGTGCAGGGAGCTCACGCCGCACATGCGCAATTCGACAGGTACGATGCGGATAGGACGGCCGACGATAGGACTGATCCCAGGAGCGGGGAGCAAGGTCCGTCTATCGCTGCGGCATGTTTAGCCGGTGACATTACCATCAAAATTCTCCGATGATGCTTGGGCCTCAGATTTCGTTTTTTGTTCAAGTTGATCGATATGATTGGGCGGACCGTAGATCGTGTACACTTTCATCTGCTTGTCCCCGGTGTTGATCAGATTGTGCACAGCCCCCGCAGGCACCAAAATCGCAGTTCCGGGTTTGACCTTTTTTGTCACCCCATCGATCACGATCTGTCCTATGCCCTCTTCGATGCGAAAGAACTGGTCATGCGTGCCATGGGTTTCTGCGCCGATATCCTGTCCGGGTTTCAAGGACATGAGCACGAGTTGCAGGTTCTGACCTGTATAAAGGACATGACGAAAATCCTTGTTGGCCAAAGTCAGGCTTTCGATATCGGCAACGTAGGCTGTCATTGCTGTGCTCCACTTCGGTCATCGGCCGAATCAAAATTGGGTCGCGGGCCCGGTCAGGCCGGCGCCTACACCGAACCCTTGCGCCTATCCCGGGACAGATGCCTTGATATGGATCAGCCAATGTCTACCCCAGCAGGCCGGATTGTTTGGCAGCGTCTGAAACGTTTTTTTTGCGCAGTACTTTGAAGGCAGGAACAGGGATGGAAACCTCGCCTATTGGCCAACAGGCAGGTGACATCACTTATGTCTCGACTTGAGAAGGTTTGATTTATCTGGCTGTGATCCTTGATTTTTTCTTAAAATCCGGGTCATCGGCTGGGCGATCCACAACCGGATCAAACAGGATCTGGCACCGAGGGCATTCAATAAAGCAGTCGCCCTGCGCAGGCCGCCGCAGGGCTGCACCTGCCCCACTGTCCGCGGGTTGCAATACAGCGCAAACGAAAATCGAGGCTTCCGCGCAACGACGTCTTCACGTCGTTGACGGCGGAACTGGTCTGGCGCCGCAACGGGCAAACCCGCCGAAAGGTCAAAGTCGCCGTCGTCGATTACGTCAACGGCTTTGACAACCCGCCCATCGGCTGGAAATCAGCCAAGGCCAATCAAGGCGCCTCCGAACATGAGCACCTCACCGGAACGAAACCGGAGCAGGTCCAGAATAGGAAAATCAGGAAATGGCTCATGTTTGATAACCCCATCGGATCTCGCCAGAAGGGTATATTCAAGCAAGAACAACTTCTTTTTTCGGTTCACTTTGCGCCGTCAGGTCTGGCGCAAGATATGGCAAAACCCGAGCATCCCACTTCGAAACTCAGCGAAAAGCCCTTGGCCGCCGGTCAGGTTCGACGTTGGCCGACGGCCGAGATTGCCACAGCAGACACGACGATGGCCCCAATCAAAACCTCGCGCACATAACTGTCAACGTTCATCTGTGTCAGCCCATTATCGAGGATCCCGAGGATCAGCACGCCGACCAGCGTTGCCAGCACGCGCGGTTCCCCCTCGCGTCCCATGGTCATGCCCAAAAACACCGCCGCGATGGCATCCAGCATCAGGCCCGCCCCTTGGGTGGGATTGGCCGAGGCGACGCGGCTGGCATACATCAACCCGGCAACGGCTGCGCCCAGACCGGTCAAGCCGAAAGCGATCAGTCGAAGGCGACGGGTATTGATGCCCGCAAGTTCAGCCGCGACGCGGTTGCCTCCAATGGCATAAAGCCTGCGCCCAAAGGTCGTTTGCTCTAGCAACAACCAGACAACAAGCAGCACGATCACCGCTGCAATCGTCATCAAAGGCAGCTTTGCCCCGTCTAGCCCGATGGCATCAAGTGGGATGCCAAAGCGCGCAAAACCTGCAAACTCTGCTGGGATATCACGGCCAAAGATCGTCTTGCCGTCGCTGACCATAAAGGCCGCGCCGGAAAACATCGTCAGCGTTCCAAGCGTGGCGATAAAGGGTAAAATACCGATATAGGCGACCAGAAATCCGTTGAAGGCGCCCCCTAGCAATCCGACGGCGAGGGCGGCGGAGACACCCACCCATACCGGTTGGCCCGCCGCGAAAAGCGCCGCCGCAACGATCCCGGCGAGGCTGGCCGTTGACCCCACACTCAAATCGAAATCGTTCATCACCATCACGATGGTCATGGTGAATGCGACAACCGCCAGCATGGATATCTGTTGCGAGATGTTCAGAAAGTTCTGGGCGGTCGGAAAAGTCTCAGGCAGCCGCCACGCGAAAAAGAGCACGATCGCCAGAAGGCCAAGGAACGTGCCCCATTGACGCAGCGCGGCGGAAAGGGTCCAGGTCTTCATACAGCCTCCGGTGCGTAGATACGCGACAACAGATCTGCAGGCGTCATCGCCTGCCGGTCAACGACGGCCACCTGGCGTCCGCCCTGCAAGATAAGGATGCGGTCGGCCAGACCGCAAAGCTCAACCAAATCAGATGAGGCAAGGATCACCGCGGTGCCCGAATTGCTAAGAGTGCGAATGAGGCCGTGGATTTCTGCGCGCGCGCCGACATCGACGCCGCGTGTCGGTTCCTCAAGCAGCAAAAGCTTTGGGTTTTTTGCAATGGCGCGGGCAAAAAGCACCTTTTGCTGGTTGCCACCGCTGAGTTGGCCCACGGGCTGCTCTGTCCCTTGAAACCGCAGTCGTACCTGATCGGCGAGCGTCCTCGTCCGGGCGACTTCGCTGCGTTTCTGGGCCAGAAAGCCATAATCGCCCAGATGCGGGAAAAGCGTGTTGGGGCGCACCCCCATGCCCAGCATCAGCCCCTGACTGCGGCGTTCGCGTGGGACATAGGCGATGCCGCGGGCCCAAGCTTGTTCAGGGCTTTTCGGCGCACGGCCGCCTAGCACCTCTAGCAGGCCCTTCTGGATTCGCCCCTGGCCAAGGATCAGGCGCAGAAATGCCGTCTGCCCCCCTTGATCCAGCCCAGCAACGCCCAGAATTTCGCCCTGAGCCAGCGACAAGTCCAGACCGGACAGGTCACGGGTGGTCAGCGTCGTGAGGCGGCAGGCGATGCGTTGCCGTACAGGGGCGGTGCGACCGGGGATCGTGTCAGACACTGGTTTGCCGGTCATGGCCTCGATGATTTCGGCGCTACTGGTCTTTGCGATCTGCGTCGTCAGCACATGCCGCCCATCCCGCAGCACGGTGACATCGTCGCAGATCTGCAAAACCTCATTCATCCGATGCGAGACATAAAGCACCGCAGCCCCCCGCTCCTTTAGCCGGGCAATTACGTCGAAAAGTTTGGTCGATTCCGTCACTGTCAGTGCGGCGGTGGGTTCGTCAAAGACGTAAAGGCAAGGCTCTGCCGCGCCCGCGTCCGCCACAAGCGCCGAGGCGATGCGCGTCAGCATCCGATCCCCTGTCGCCATAGCGCCGGCCTGCTGGCGCACGTCGATATGCTCTGCCCCCAGAAAGGCCAGCGCGGACGCGGCCCTGTCCTCTAAACTTCGCCAATCGATGAAGGCCCCGAACCGGTGGGGCGCGGGATGGCCCAGCAGCACGTTTTCGGCCACCGACAGTTGCGGGACGATGTTCAACTCCTGATGGATAAAGCGAAACCCGGCTTTGGTTGCCTCTGCTGCCGTTCGCAGCGGCACCACTGCACCATCGCGCAGAACCGTCATCTGGTCTGCGGCAACAACTCCGGCAATCAGCTTGATCAGCGTGCTTTTGCCGGCCCCGTTTTCGCCCATAAGCGCATGCACGCGACCGCAGGACAGCGACAACGTCACATCAGACAGCGCCGGAACACCGCCATAGGCCTTGGTCAGGCCCTGAAAGCGAAGGGTCTGCATCCTGTCCCCGACCTTTGAATGAAAAACAGCGGCGCGCGCCCCGCCGGCCAGCAAGACGCGCGCCGCATCCGGGCGGTTACTGTGCCGCGTTTACGGCTGTCACCATCACGGTCGAGACATAGATAACGGGCTCTTTGATCGTCTCACCCTTCATCACGCGACCTGCCGCATCTGCCGCGGCAGCGCCAATCCCGGCAAAGTCCTGTGCGACGGAGGCTTCGAAGTTGCCTCCTGCTGCGATGGCTTCGCGCGCTTGGGGGTTGGCGTCGATCCCGGTGATCACGATG
>CANHLE010000027.1 GCA_947461435.1 Paracoccaceae bacterium
GAGGTGATCTTGCGCGAGGGTCCGGACACCGTTGGTGCCATCATCCTTGAACCCGTAACGGCTGGCGGCGGCGTGATCGTTCCGCCCCAAGGCTATTGGGAGCGGGTTCAGGAAATCTGCAAGAAGTACAACATTCTGCTGGCGATCGACGAGGTTGTTTGCGGCGTCGGACGTACCGGAACTTGGTTCGGCTATCAGCATTTTGGCGTTCAGCCTGACTTTGTCACCATGGCCAAAGGCGTTGCTTCTGGCTATGCGGCGATTTCGTGCACCGTGACGACCGAAGCCGTTTTTGACATGTTCAAGGACGATGCTTCTGATCCACTCAGCTATTTCCGCGACATCTCAACCTTTGGGGGGTGCACCTCTGGTCCGGCGGCCGCGCTTGAAAACATGCGCATCATCGAGGATGAGAACCTTCTCGAAAACACCCTGAAGATGGGTGATCGGGTCGTGTCCAACCTTAATGCGCTGATGGACAAGCACAAGGTGATTGGCGATGTGCGCGGCAAGGGCCTGTTCTGCGGGGCGGAACTAGTGGCAGACCGCGCAACCAAAGAACCGATGGACGAGAAAAAGGTGGCCGCTGTTGTGGCTGATTGTAACGCACAAGGCGTGATCATCGGCATGACAAACCGCTCCTTGCCGGGTCTGAACAACACCCTTTGTTTGTCTCCGGCGTTGATCTGTACGGCCGATGATGTTGACCAGATCACAGGCGCCATTGACCGCGCTCTGACCAAAGTCTTCGGCTGATCAGCAATCCAATTGCAAAGGCGCCCCGTCTTCCTTGTGAAGGCGGGGCGTTTTTCATAAGCGATCCCCTTGACTTCTGCCCGCTGACTTCCACTGATAAGTCCAGATTTCCCGAGGATGAGGCCAGAATGTCAATCCACGCCGAATCTTTCATCCTTCCCCCCACCGGGCGCGGCACCTTGCAACAGCGTATCCGGCAAATGGTGACCGAAGGCATCCTGTCGGGCCGGTTTCGACCGGGTCAGAAAATGCCATCGTCGCGCGGATTGGCCGAACATCTGGGCATCAGCCGGATCACGGTCACTTTGGCCTATGCCGAATTGGTCAGTGCTGACTATCTGATGGCAAAGGGCCGATCGGGCTATTTCATCTCCGAAAACGCACCGCGTGCGCCGGAACTGCCGGCACGAAGCGCGCGCGCCGAAGGCGCGGCCTTCGCCCGCCTTGCAGGGGGGCGGTTTACCGGCTTTGCCACCGTGCCCCGGCCCTTGGACTGGGAAAACTACGCCTATCCTTTCATCTATGGTCAGGCCGATGGCAGCCTGTTTGATCATCAAAACTGGCGTCTTTGCGCCCTGCGAGCCTTGGGACGCAAGGATTTTGCCGCTTTGACCAGCGATATGTATGATCGCGACGACCCTTTGTTGATTGAATATCTTTTGCGCTCGATTCTCCCTCGTCGGGGCATCGCGGCGCGTGAAGACGAGGTGCTTTTGACCATGGGCGCGCAGAATGCGCTTTGGATCACCGTTGCCGCTCTCTTGGGCCCGGGGCGGCGCGCGGCTGTTGAAAACCCCGGGTATTCGGGTTTGCGCGGCCTGTTGGACCCGTCGGGCACCGAGGCGGTTTCGGTGGATGTCGACGCCGATGGCTTGCCGCCGGACCGCCTGCCAAAGGGGGTGGACGTGGTCTATACGACGGCATCGCATCAATGCCCCACGAATGCCACCATGCCTTTGGAGCGCCGCATCGCCCTGCTTGAAGCGGCAGGACGCGAAGGGTTTGTGATCGTCGAAGATGATTACGAATTCGAGATGAGCTTTCTCAAGCCCGTTTCTCCCGCGCTCAAATCTTTGGATACCGAAGGGCGTGTGGTTTATGCAGGCTCTTTTTCCAAATCCGTTTTTCCGGGGATGCGTTTGGGATATCTGGTCGGGCCGCCCTCTTTTATCCGCGAGGCGCGGGCGCTGCGGTTGATGATGCTGCGTCATCCGCCGGGGCATATTCAGCGGACCGTGGCCTATTTTCTGTCTTTGGGACATTATGACGCCCTGATCAACCGAATGAGAAATGCCTATCGCCGCCGCCGTCAGGTCATGGACGAGGCGATCCGCGAGCATGGACTGACGGTGGCCGGTCAAGGTGGCTTTGGGGGCTCGTCCTTTTGGATGAAGGCCCCGGAAATGGTTGATACGGATGTCTTGGCCGTCCGCCTGCGCGAAGAAGGGGTTTTGATTGAACCCGGCCGTGCCTTCTTTGATCCCAAGAATGCCCCGCGAAACTATTATCGACTGGGCTATTCCTCGATTGCCCATGCAAAGATACCCGAAGGTATTTCGCGTATTGCCCGGGCGATCCGACTGGGGCACGGCTAAAGCAGTCCTTGGCCCCTCAACCCTAACGCGTTGTAAACCCCCGAAAACCCAAGGCCTGTTGCTGCAATTTTGCGCCGCATTCCCTTCAACCGGCGCCGCCCTGTCACCCTTGGGCTCACTGGTCTTATGACGGCCCTGCCACTGGCCCTAAGGCGGCACCCGTGCCAAGGGTAGAACCCAGACAACACGTTGATGGAGATACGCCCATGAAAATGACCACCGAAGAAGCCTTTGTCAAAGTTCTGCAAATGCACGGCATTGAACATGCCTTTGGCATCATCGGATCGGCTTTCATGCCCATATCGGATCTGTTCCCCAAGGCAGGCATCACCTTTTGGGACTGCGCCCATGAAGGTTCGGGCGGAATGATGGCAGATGGTTACACCCGCGCTTCTGGCAAGATGTCGATGATGATTGCCCAAAATGGCCCCGGGATCACCAATTTTGTGACCGCTGTGAAAACGGCCTATTGGAACCACACCCCTTTGTTGTTGGTAACGCCCCAGGCGGCGAACAAAACCATCGGCATGGGCGGGTTCCAAGAGGTTGAACAGATGGCCCTGTTCAAGGACATGGTCGCCTATCAAGAAGAAGTGCGCGACCCTTCCCGCGTGGCAGAAGTGCTGAACCGTGTCATCATCAACGCCCGCCGCGCCAGCGCACCGGCGCAGATCAACATGCCGCGCGATTATTGGACTCAGGTGATCGACATTGATCTGCCAGCCATCGTGGAATTCGAACGCCCCTCTGGCGGCGAAGAGGCCATTGCCGCGGCCGCGGATTTGCTGTCTTCGGCAAAATTCCCTGTGATCTTGAATGGCGCAGGCGTTGTGATTGGCGGGGCGATTCCGGCATCGATGCGTCTGGCCGAACGTTTGGATGCACCGGTTTGCGTCGGATACCAACACAACGACGCTTTTCCCGGCAGTCACCCGCTGTTTGCCGGACCCCTTGGATACAACGGATCCAAAGCCGGGATGGAACTGATTTCGCAGGCCGATGTCGTTCTATGTCTCGGCACCCGCTTGAACCCATTTTCCACGCTGCCGGGCTACGGGCTCGATTATTGGCCCAAGACAGCCAAAATCATTCAGGTCGACATGAACCCCGATCGGATTGGCCTGACGAAGAAAGTGACCGTCGGCATCGTGGGTGATGCCAAAAAAGTGGCCGAGGCGCTGTTGGCCAAACTGTCCAGGACGGCAGGTGATGCGGGCCGTGCCGATCGCAAGGCCAAGATTGCGCAGACAAAATCGGCTTGGGCACAGCAGCTTTCATCGATGGACCACGAAGACGACGATGTGGGCACCACCTGGAACCAGCGCGCCCGCGCCGACAAACCCGACTGGATGAGCCCGCGCATGGCTTGGCGCGCCATTCAATCGGCCTTGCCGAAAGAGGCGATAATTTCTTCCGATATCGGCAATAACTGCGCGATCGGCAATGCGTACCCAACCTTTGAACAGGGCCGCAAATACCTTGCCCCGGGTCTGTTTGGCCCCTGCGGCTATGGATTGCCGGCAGTCGTCGGGGCAAAAATCGGTTGCCCGGATATTCCGGTCGTCGGATTTTCTGGCGATGGTGCGTTTGGCATTGCTGTGACCGAACTGACGGCGATCGGGCGCGGTGAATGGCCCGCGATCACGCAGGTTGTGTTCCGGAACTATCAGTGGGGCGCGGAAAAGCGCAATTCGACCCTGTGGTATGATGATAACTTTGTCGGCACCGAACTCGACGAAAAGGTCTCTTATGCCGGGATTGCAAAGGCCTGCGGTCTCAAAGGCGTGGTCGCGCGGACGATGGAAGACCTGCGCGATGCGCTAACTCAAGCCATTGCGGACCAAAAGGCTGGCACCACGACCTTGATCGAAGCCATGATCAACCAGGAACTTGGAGAGCCTTTCCGCCGCGACGCGATGAAAAAGCCCGTGTCCGTGGCGGGCATTTCTGCCGCTGACATGCGCCCTCAATTGGTATGACGCTGCCCTTTGATCTGGGACTTGGCGCTGCGGCCTATTTGGCCGCAGCCGTTTTGATTGCGGCCTTTGTGCGGGGCTATTCCGGCTTTGGCTTTTCCGCGCTTGTGATCGCCGCCTCTGCGCTGGTCACAAATCCGCTGAATTTCACCGCTGTCGTGATCATCTGCGAAGCGGTGATGACCCTGCAAGCTTGGAGTGGTCTGTCGCGCGACGTCGATTGGCGGCGTGTTGGGTTTTTGATGATCGGCGCTGCGGTGGGCATGCCTCTGGGCCTTTGGGCACTGGGATCGATCTCCGAAGATGCCGCACGGGCGGCCATATCAGGCTACATTCTGCTTATGTGCTTGATTTTGCTGGCCGGTTGGCAAATGAAGGCCGAAGCGGGTTCAACGGCAACCCTTGGCGTCGGGTTCATTTCGGGTTTGGCCAATGCACCGGGGATGGGCGGTCTTCCGGTGGCCGCTTTTTTTGCGGCACAGCCGATGGCCGCCAATGTGTTTCGGGCCACCTTGGTCGCATACTTTCCGATTTTGGATATCTATTCGGGTCCGCTGTACTGGTACAGCGGCATGATTTCCTGGGATACGCTCTGGGCCAGCTTGATGACCTTGCCCATGGTCTTCTTGGGCAATTGGTTGGGGGGGCGGCATTTTTTCAACACCGATCCGCAAGATTTCCGTAAATTTGCCATTGGATTGTTGGCTTTGCTGGCGCTGATGGGGCTGGGCAAGGCGGTGCTGTAGATGCTGCTGGTGGTCAATGCAGGATCCTCGTCGATAAAGCTTGCGGTGTTTGACGAAACCCTGCGGCAGGTGGCTCAGGCAAGGGCGGAACGGATCGGATCGGGGGGGCCGCACAGCCATCTTGAGGCGTTGCAGCAGGCCTTGGATCAGATGGACATGCCTTTGTCGTCGCTTCGCGGGGCTGCGCACCGGGTCGTTCATGGCGGATCGTATCTGACGTCGGCGTGCCACATCACCGATGCGACTGTTTCTGCGATCCGCGCTTGTGTCCCGCTTGCGCCCTTGCATAACCCTGCAAACCTGATGGGGATCGAGGCGATTGCATCGCTTTGTCCCGATTTGCCGCAATATGCCAGTTTTGACACTGCGTTTCACGCCACCAACCCGGCTGTCGCCACAACCTATGCCCTGCCAAAATCTGCGCGCGACATGGGTCTGCGCCGCTATGGCTTTCATGGGCTGTCCTATGCCGCGTTAGTTCGAAAAGTACAAGAAAACGGCAGTTATCCCCAGCCAAATCGCCTGCTTGCGTTGCATTTGGGAAATGGCGCATCGCTTTGCGCCATTCACGAAGGGCGTTCGGTGGCCACAACCATGGGCTATTCGCCGCTGGATGGCCTGACCATGGGAACACGGGCAGGCAACATCGATGGCAACGCTGTGTTGAAATTGGCCGAAGAGTTGGGCATCGACGGCGCGGCGCGACTTTTGAATCAGGGCAGCGGTTTGCTTGGGCTCGGCGGGGCAGCCGACATGCGCAGCCTTCACGCCGCCGCTACGCCAGAGGCCACCTTTGCCTTGGATCATTTCTGCTATTGGGTCGTCCGTCATGCCGGCTCGATGATTGCTGCCATGGGCGGGGCCGACGCCTTGGCCTTTACCGGCGGTATTGGCGAGAATGACATGGTCTTGCGTGCGAAAATCGTGGCCGGGCTTGGCTTTCTTGGTGCCCGCATCGACCCGCACGCCAATGCGCAGAACCGATCAATCCTTCAGGATACACATTCAAATGTCGCGATCTGGACAGTTCCCGCCGAGGAAGAACGTCAGATTGCCACCGAGGCCATGCAGATCATGGCAGGAGAGCGCGGATGAACCAGCCCCGGATCGACCTTTCCCCCCATGTATCGGATGAGATCCGCAAGACCACCTGCTACATGTGCGCGTGCCGCTGCGGGATCGACGTACACCTGACCTCCGGCAAAGTAACTTACATCGAAGGCAACAAAGACCACCCGGTGAACAAAGGTGTTCTTTGCGCCAAAGGGGCTTCAGGGATCATGCAGGTCACCGCGCCCAGCCGTTTGCGCGCGCCCTTGCGGCGCGTCGGCCCACGCGGATCCGGCGCGTTTGAGGAGATTTCGTGGGAAGAGGCGCTTGGCCTTGCCACCGCATGGATGAAACCGCTGCGCGAAACGGCGCCAGAAAAGCTTGCGTTTTTCACGGGGCGCGACCAATCGCAAAGCTTTACCGGTTGGTGGGCACAACAATTTGGCACACCCAATTACGCCGCCCATGGTGGGTTCTGTTCTGTCAACATGGCGGCGGGCGGAATCTATACCCTTGGCGGTGCCTTTTGGGAATTTGGCCAGCCCGATTGGGACCGCACCAAACTTTTCGTCATGTTCGGCGTGGCCGAAGACCATGATAGCAACCCCATCAAGATCGGCCTTGGCAAGCTGAAAGAACGCGGCGCCCGTGTTGTGGGGGTCAACCCGATCCGTACCGGATATAATGCCGTCGCGGATGACTGGTATGGCATCACGCCGGGCACGGACGGTCTTTTGATCTTGTCACTGATCCATTGCTTGCTGGCAGCTGGCAAGATCGATCTTGCCTATCTTGCTCGGTTCACCAACGCCCCGCTGCTTGTCAATGAAACCGACGGTCCCGAAAAGGGCCTGATCGTGAAGAATGCCGAAAGCCAACCCTTTGTGATCGACAAACGCACGGGCAAGCCCGCCCCATGGGACGGGCAGGGTGTCCAGCCTGATCTGGGAGCGGTCTGGCAGGGTCATCGCACGGTGTTTCAGCATATGGCCGAACGCTATCTGTCCGCCGATTATGCCCCCGAACAGGTGGCCGAACGCTGCGGTATTTCCGCCAATCGAATTCGTATCCTTGCCGCCGAACTCGCCCGTGTGGCCTTTGATGAGGCCATTGAAATCGATCAGCCTTGGACTGATTTCCGAGGCGATCTTCATGAAAAGATGACGGGACGGCCCGTATCTTTTCATGCCATGCGCGGTATTTCGGCCCATTCCAACGGCTTTCAAACGGCCCGCGCGCTGCATCTTCTGCAGATCGTTCTTGGCACGGTCGAGGTTCCGGGTGGGTACCGGTTCAAACCGCCCTATCCCAAGCCGGTGGAGGCGCACCCAACCCCGCATTTCGTTTCTGTGCCCGGCAAACCCTTGTCCGGCCCTCATCTGGGCTATGTCCGCAGCCCCGAGCAATTGGCACTTCTGCCAGATGGCAGCCCGGCGCGGATTGACAAGGCCTTCAGCTGGGAAAATCCGTTCTCGGCGCATGGGATGATGCATATGGTCATTCCCAACGCCCATGCGGGCGATCCCTATCGGATCGACACGCTATTCTTGTACATGGCAAACATTGCGTGGAATTCCTCGATGAACACGGCGCAGGTCATGGCCATGTTGACCGACAAGACTGCAGAGGGCGATTATGTCATCCCTCGTATCATCTATTCCGATGCCTATGCCTCTGAAATGGTGGCCTATGCCGATCTGATCCTGCCCGATACCACCTATCTGGAACGCCACGATTGCATTTCCCTGCTTGACCGCCCGATATCAGAGCCGGGGGCGGCAGGGGATTCCATCCGCTGGCCCGTGGTCACGCCGGACCGACCGGGGCATGAAGGGGTGCGCGGATTTCAATCTGTCCTTCTGGATCTGGGCGTGCGTCTTGGCCTGCCGGGCATGACAAACCCAGACGGCAGCGCCAAGTTCAAGGACTACGCCGATTACATCGTCAATCACATCCGTCGCCCCGGTGTTGGCCCTCTTATCGGGTTTCGCGGCGCGGGGGGCGATCTTGAAGGACGGGGCGAGGCTAACCCGGATCAGATGCAAGCCTATATCGACAACGGCGGCTTTTATCAGGCCCACGTCCCGCAAGAAGCGCTGTTCTACAAGCCTTGGAACAAGGCGTATCAAGATTGGGCAGTGGCGACGTCGTTTTATGAATCGCCGCAGCCCTATTTGTTCAACATCTGGTCCGAACCGATGCGCCGCTTTCAATTGGCGGCCGAAGGCCAAGGGTTCTTGCAGCCCCCAGACCATCTGCGCGCCCAAATCCGCCAGACAATGGATCCTCTGCCCATTTGGTACCCCCCCTTCGGTGAGGCGGCAGAGGCAGAATATCCCCTGCACGCGCTGACACAGCGGCCGATGGACATGTACCATTCCTGGGGCACGCAGAACGCGTGGCTGCGCCAGATCCGGGGCAAGAATTTCCTTTACGTCCCAACGAAGGTTTGGAAACAACACGGTTTTGACGAGGGCGACTATGCCCGTGTCACCTCTCCAAATGGGCAAATCGTGGTGCCAGTGGCACATATGGCTGCGCTGAATTCTGAAACGGTCTGGACTTGGAACGCAATCGGCAAACGCAAGGGCGCTTGGGCGCTGGACGAGGGCGCAACTGAAGCGACCGAGGGCTTTTTGTTGAACCACCTGATATCAGAGCTTTTACCGGAAAAGGGCGATGGCTTGCGCTATTCCAACTCGGATCCCGTCACGGGGCAGGCCGCGTGGTTCGACCTGCGGGTAAAACTGGAACGGGTCGGAAAGCGTGATCATAGCGAGCCGGTTTTTGCGCCAGTCTCGCGGCCCGTGCCAAAAGGGGAGGGCCGGACATGACCACGTTGCCGCACAGCACGACCAAGAAACTGGGTCTGGTGATCGACCTTGATACCTGTGTGGGCTGTCAGGCCTGCGTTACGGCCTGCAAGGGATGGAATGATCAAGGCTATGGCGCGCCGCTGTCTGATCAAGATCCCTATGGTGCTGCCCCTTCGGGTACATTCTTGAACCGGGTCCATTCCTACCAGATCACGCCAGAAGACGCCGCGCCGATCATCGTGAACATGCCCCGGTCCTGTCTGCACTGTGATGATGCGCCCTGCGTGACAGTCTGCCCCACCGGGGCCAGCTACAAGCGCACAGAAGACGGGATTGTTCTGGTGAACGAAGATGCCTGCATCGGGTGTGGGCTGTGTGCTTGGGCCTGTCCATACGGTGCGCGCGAATTGGATGCGGCGGCAGGGGTGATGAAAAAATGCACCCTTTGCGTTGACCGGATTTACAACGAAAATCTTCCCGAGCAAGACCGTGAACCAGCTTGCGTGCGTACGTGCCCGACGGGCGCCCGGCATTTTGGGGATTTTGCAGACCCGCAAAGCCATGTCAGCCGTCTGAGCGCCGAACGCGGCGGTATGGCCTTGATGCCTGAACTGGGCACAAAACCGGTGAACCGATACCTTCCGCCGCGCAAGAAAGATGTCATGCAGGCCAGTCCCCTTGCCCCGCTGTTGGACATCCAAGCCAGCGGTTTCGCGGGCTGGCTTGATAAGATGCTAGGAAAAATTGGATGAATCCTGCGCCTTCCGTAATCTTGTTCACGACCCTTTCCGGCCTCGGCTTTGGCCTTCTGGCGTTTCTGTCGGCAGGGCTTGTTGAAGTGCACGGCTTGCACGCCTTTTTCTTTTGGGCGGCCGGCTATGCTTTGGCCGTGGGCGGGCTTTTGCTGTCGACCTTCCACCTTGGCAATCCGCAGCGCGCACTACTCGCCTTCAGCCAATGGCGATCCAGTTGGCTCAGCCGCGAGGCCGTGGCCGCCGTCGCAACCTTGCTGTGGCTTGCGCCGGTCGCACTGTCCCAATGGTTGGGCTTCGACTGGCCCCCCTTTTGGGGTCTGGTGGGCGCAATCCTGTGTGCCGCAACGATTTTCACCACGTCGATGATTTATGCCCAGCTCAAGACAGTCCCGCGCTGGAACACTTGGATCACCCCGGTGATGTTTCAAAGCTTTGCCTTGGCTGGGGGGGCCATTCTTGCCGGGCAAAAGCCCGTGGCTCTTGTGGCCTTGGCTGCGCTGGCCGTGGTGCAGGCGCTGGTGTGGCGGATCGGCGATGGGCGTTTTGCTCAGCTCGGGGCGAGCATCGGAACCGCAACAGGCCTTGGGTCCATTGGAACGGTTCGAGTGTTTGAACAGCCTCACACCAGCCCCAATTATTTGATGCGCGAAATGATCCATGTCGTCGGGCGCAAACATGCCCAAAAGCTGCGCATCATCACCCTGCTTTTCGCGGTCGTTTTGCCCCTGATGCTTTTGGTCCTTGCGCCGGGCGGCCCCACCGCGCTGCTGTGCGCAGCCGCGCTGCATCTTTTGGGTGCCATCACGTCGCGCTGGTTGTTTTTCGCACAGGCCGAACATGTGGTTGGCCTGTACTATGGCGCGCGATAACTACATCACGGCGCCCATGGCCCAAGGCACAAATTCCGCTCCGCCAAAGCCCAAAGCTTCGGATTTTGTCTGTGCTCCAGAGGCAACACGCAGAAATTCCTCGAAGATCTCGCGGCCCTTGTCTTCGATGCTGACACCCTCGGTCACGATATCCCCGCAGTTGATATCCATGTCTTCTGCCATGCGGCCGTACATTTCGGAATTTGTCGCCAACTTGATGCACGGGGTGGGCTTGAAACCGGAAACCGATCCGCGCCCCGTGGTGAACACGATCAGATTGGCACCGCCCGCAATTTGTCCGGTCACAGAACAAGGATCGTAACCGGGCGTATCCATATAGACGAATCCCGTTTCCGTCACGGGTTCCGCGAACTTGTAGACCTGCGTCAAGGGGGCCGTGCCACCCTTTGCTACTGCGCCCAAGGACTTCTCCAGAATGGTGGTCAATCCGCCCTTCTTGTTCCCGGGCGATGGATTATTGTCCATCTCGCCGCCCCAGCGGGCCGTATACTCTTCCCACCACAAGATCCGCTCGACGATCTTTTCGCCCACCTCGCGGCTCACGGCGCGGCGCGTCAACAGATGTTCGGCCCCATATATTTCAGGGGTTTCTGACAGAATCGTGGTCCCGCCATGCGCAACCAAAAGATCCGAGGCATAGCCCAACGCCGGGTTCGCCGTGATGCCCGAATAGCCGTCAGATCCGCCGCATTGCATCCCGACCATCAAATGCTCCAGTCCGGCCGGCTGGCGCGTGACCTTGTTCGCCTCAACCGCCATTTCCTTCAACGCTTCTATGCCGCGCTCGATGGATTTGCGGGTGCCGCCCGATTGCTGAATTGTCATGTACCGGAAATTGCCATCGCCGCGCAGTCGCGCTTTGCCGATCAGATCGGGCACTTGCATGACTTCGCAGCCCAGACCCACCAACAAGATGCCCGCAAAATTCGGATTGCGGGCATAGCCTTGCAACGTCCGATACAGCGTTTCATAGCCTTCGTCTTTTCCCGACATGCCGCATCCGGTGCCATGCACGATCGGCACGACGCCATCCACATTCGGGAAGGCGTCCAGAAATCCGTCTTTTTCGGCCGCCTCGGCGATAAAGCGCGCCACCGATCCCGAACAGTTCACACTGGTCAGAACGCCAAGGTAATTGCGCGTTCCCACTTGCCCATCCTGACGGTGATAGCCCAAAAACGTGCGCCCGGCCTCGGCCTTTGGCTGGGGATTGCGTTCTGAAGCAAAGGCATAATCAAGGTCATGCCCTCCCATCCCCAGATTATGACTGTGGATGTGATCGCCGGCCTTGATCTCGGTGCTGGCGATCCCAATGATCTGGCCATAGCGGATCACGTTTTGCCCCTTTGTCAGATCTTGGGTTGCCATTTTGTGGCCGCGCGGCACCGGTCCGGGCAGGGCAAAACCCAAGGCATCCGGCACAGCGCCCTGCGGCAAATCCGCCAAGGCGATCACGACATTGTCGGCGGGGTGCAGTCTGATGGCCTTGGACGTCACGTCACTCTCCTTGACTTAGGGGCGGATGCGCGTCAGGTACGCGCCGCGCTTGTGCTAGTCCATTCCTATAGCTAACATGTTAGTATGCTACAAACAGAAGTTGCCCATCTGCAAGAGGCCTTGACCGCAGAAGAGCGTTTGAAACCGCTTTCTGCTTTCACAGGATCGTTGGCTCAGCGGGTTTACGGGTCCTTGAAAGAAGCGATCCTGTCGTTGTCCTATGGTCCGGGCGACAGCCTGCGCAAACCTGAAATCTGCACTGCTTTGGGCGTTTCGCGCAGCCCCGTGGCCGAGGCTGTGGCCCGCTTGCAAGCGGACAATCTTGTCACGGTGATCCCCCAAGCGGGCACCTATGTGGCCCGCCTTTCGATGCAAGAGGTGCGCGAGGGCGCTTTTTTGCGCCAAGCCCTTGAACTTGCAGCCGTCGAACGCGTGGCCGAGACGATCACCGAGGCGCAACTTGTGGAATTGCGCCGCAATCTGCGTGTTCAATCCGCCCATATCGTGGACAATGATTTTGCGGGCTTTTATCAAACCGATGCGGCCATGCACGAATTGATCTTGTCGTTCACCGGTTTCAAACGGCTGTCGAGTTTGGCCGATACCTCTTGGGTGCATGTCAATCGGGCGCGCCGATTGATTTTGCCGTCGCCCGGCCGGGTTGAACAAACCCTCGACGAACATCAGACCATTCTGGCCGCCCTTGAAGCACGTGATCCCGCCCGCGCCCGGGCCGCCACGCAGCTTCACCTTGGCCAGCTGATCACCCTGCTAGAGCCGATTGCGGCCGCCCAACCTGACCTTTTTGATCCGGATTGACCTTATGACCCAAGATCTGCGTTTTGCCGCGCGTCTGAACGCCTTCAAACTTGGTTTGCCCGGCAAGCCCAGTTTGGATGATCTTTTGGCCCGCGTGGCGCAGGTTCCCGGCATGACCCATGCCGATTTGAATTTTCCAGATCATCTGGCCGGCCTTAGCCCGATTCAAGCCAAAGCGGCTCTAGATCGGCACGGCATTGGCCTGAACGGTTTGGCCATGCGCTACTATACACATCCGGGTTTTCGCCTTGGTGCCTTTACCAACCCCGACCCCGCAACGCGCCGCGCCGCGATTGATGAGACCAAGCGCGGCATGGATGCCTTGGCGGAAATGGGCGGTCAAATCATGACCCTGTGGATGGGGCAAGACGGTGTCGATTACTCCTTTCAGGGCGATTACACGCGAATGTGGGACGATACGGTGTCGGCCATCGCCGAAGTGGCCGATCACAACACGGCACTGGATGTGTCCATCGAATACAAACCGAACGAACCGCGGGCCTTTGCCCTGATGCCCGATCTGGCAACAACCCTGTTGGCGCTTGACGAGATCGCCCGCCCCAACACCGGGGTCACGCTCGATTTTTGCCACCTGCTGTTTGCCGGTGAAATCCCGGCCCGGTCTGCCCGTCTTGCAGCGCGCCGCTCGCGGATTTTGGGGATCCACCTCAACGACGGCTATGGCAAGCGCGACGATGGGTTGATGGTCGGCTCGGTTCATCCGGTGCAAACCGTTGAACTTTTTGTCGATATGATACGTCAGGGCCCGCCCGGAACGATCTATTTTGACACCTTTCCGGATCATGGAGGTCTGGATCCGGTCGAAGAGTCAAAAACAAACATCGAAATGACCCGCCGCTTGTGGTCAATTGCGCAAACCTTGTCGCGCAGCACAGATCTTGAAAGCGCCATCAACCGCCAAGATGCCGCCGCCTCGGTGCGGATCGTGGCTGGCGCGCTTTACGGCAAATAGCAATCGGGCCGACTTTTGGTCTTAAGCGAATGTGTCAGCGCGCCCCGGGGTTACCCGAGGGGCGCATCTTCGCGGATCAGACCCTCAGCCTGCAATTCTGCCCACAGATCGTGCGGGATGATGGCCGCCGCGGCACGGGCATTGGCCTGAACTTCGCCCACCGTTTGCCCGCCCGGGATCACGGTGACGACCGCAGGATGCTGCAAAGGAAACTGAAACGCCGCGTCCACCATTCGTACACCATGCGCGGTGCAAATCGCTTCAATCCGCGCCACCCGGGCCAAGACCCAATCTGGTGCCGGATCATAGTTGTAAAAGGCCTTGCCTGCGGCCCGATCGGTTGCGGACATGGCCAATACGCCCGAATTGTAGGGCCCGCCCAGCACGATTCCGATCCCGCGGCTTTGGGCCAGCGGCAGAAAACTCGCCAGCGCCTCTTGCTCCAACAAGGTATATCTCCCCGCCAGCAGGAACAGATCGAAATCGCCCCGTTCGGTCAGCCACTGGCAGGGTTGCCATTCATTCAGCCCTGCGCCAAAGGCGCGGATCACGCCCTGATCGCGCAGCGAAACCAAAGCCTTGTATCCGCCCTGCATGAATTCGGCCAACCGGGCCTCCATCGCCGCTTGGCTGCCATGGGTGAAAACATCCAGATCATGGGCATAAAGCACATCAACCCGGTCCAGACCCAGACGTTCCAGACTGAATTCAAGCGATCGCATGACCCCATCATAGGAATAGTCATACACTTCTACCCGCGAAGGAACGTCAAAGAACTTTCCGATGGCGATACGCGTCTCACCTTGGCGCGTGGCGCGCATCAGACGGCCAATTTTTGTGGCCACGATATAATCGTCGCGGTTTTTGCCCCGCAAAAAGGGGTTCAACCGCGTTTCCGACAAGCCAAGACCATACAGCGGGGCCGTATCAAAATTGCGAACCCCCGCATCCCACGCCGCGTCCAAAACAGCGCGCGCGTCGGCCTCGGTGACGGTGCGGTACAGATTGCCGATGGGCGCCGTCCCAAAGCCAAGCTCGGTAAAACGCAAAGCCCCTTTTCCGCCCCGGTCCCAAACGCGTGTCTTCATTTGCAATCCCTCTGACTCCACCGCTAACATGCTAGTATGATTCACCGGACAAGGCAAAGCGGGTAGGGGCAGGAATGGGAAATTTTCAAACGGTGTTTGGTGGGGGCAAACCGGTGATTGGCATGGTGCACTTGGGCGCCTTGCCCGGCGCGCCGTTGCATGATGCCGGTGCCGGGTTGGCTGGCCTTCTGGCAGGCGCACGTGCAGATCTGATCGCGCTGCAAAAGGCAGGCTTTGATGCTGTGATGTTCGGCAATGAAAATGACCGGCCTTACGAATTCAAGGTCGACATCGCCTCGACGGCCACCATGGCTTATGTGATTGGCCAATTGCGATCAGAAATTACCGTGCCCTTTGGTGTCAATGTCCTGTGGGATCCGATGTCGTCGGTCGCCCTTGCCGCGGCCACGGGCGCGCAGTTCGTCCGCGAGATCTTTACCGGGACCTACGCCAGCGACATGGGCCCTTGGACGCCCGATGCCGGCGCGGCCCTGCGGTATCGTCAGCGGCTGGGACGCGGCGATCTTGCCATGCTTTACAACGTCAGCGCTGAATTTGCCGACAGCCTTGACCGCCGACCCTTGCCAGACCGTGCCCGATCTGCGGTGTTTTCCTCGGTTCCCGATGCCGTTCTCGTCTCGGGGCAGATCACGGGAGAAGCCGCTGCGATGACCGATCTGGAATCTGTGAAAAAAGCCCTGCCCAACACGCCTGTGCTGGCCAACACGGGCGTCAAGCACGCCACGATCGCCGATGTCCTGCGGGTGGCCGATGGCTGTGTCGTCGGTTCGGCGCTTAAGGTTGACGGTCACACTTGGAATGCCATCGACCCCGCGCGCGCCGATGATTTCATGGCGCTTGCCCGCGCAGCCAGAGGCGGTCGGTGATGGATCAGTTGCGCAAGGATGTGACAGACCTGATGATGATTCCCGGCCTTTCGGGATACGAAGAACCGGTTGCGGCTTGGCTGCGCTCGGCCCTGACGCATGCGGGGATCGTCAGCCGAACGGACCGTCTGGGCAATCTGATCGCCACCCTTCAGGGCGATCCGGCCAAACCTTCGGTCATGATTTTCACCCATATGGACCAGCTGGGTTTTATCGTTCGCAAGATCGAGGCCGATGGCCTGATCCGCGTGGAGCGGATGGGCGGCGTGTCCGAACGCGCCATGGCCGCGCAATCTGTGCTGATCGGTACAGCCCAGGGATTTGTGCCCGGGATCATCATGGTCAAGGCGCACCACGCCACCACACCGGACGAAAAATACAAAGTCATCACTGCCCCCGAGGTTCGCATTGATACGGGCCATGGATCGAAAGCAGCCGTTGAAGCGGCGGGAATCAAGATCGGCGCGCCCGTCACGTATCGCCCGCAAGTGATTGATCTGGCTGGCCACCGCATTGCCGGAACCTCGGTGGATGACAGGGCCGGCTGTGCGGCGCTTTTGGCGTTGGCGCGCGATCTGAAAGGGCAGGCAGGCTTGCCCACGGTTCACCTCGTCTGGACCGTGCTTGAAGAATTCAATCTGCGCGGCGCGCAAGTCGTCGCTCAGGTCCTGCGGCCGGATATCGCCTGGCAGATTGATCTCATGCTTGCCACCGACACACCCGATATGGCCGACCGGGGCGAGATGGTGCTGGGCGGCGGCCCCGGGATCAGCCTGTATTCCTTTCACGGACGGGGCACCTTGAACGGCGTCCTGCCCCATCCGGCCATGGTCGCTTTGTTCGAAACGGCCGCAGATACCGCACATCTGCCGCTGCAACGCTCGGCTCAGGTCGGGGTTTTGACCGATCTTTCCTACGTCCAACTGGTGGGCGAAGGGGTTGCCGCGATCGATATCGGCTTTCCCATGCGCCACTCGCATACCGCAGTGGAATGCTGCGACCTGCGGGATGTGGCCGGTCTGGTCAAACTGATGCACACCGCTTTGGGGCTCATCCCGGCCGGCATGCGGCTGGAAAGGGGCTGAAATGCTGTTTTTGGGAATCGACATCGGCACCTTCGAATCCAAGGGGGTTCTGGTCGATCAAAACGGCACAATCCGGGCACAGGCGGCCCGCGCGCACAAGATGCTTGTGCCGCGTCCCGGCTGGGCCGAACATCGCGCCGATGAGGATTGGTGGGACGATTTTGTATTTATTACCAAAGCACTGATCGCCGAAGCTCAAGTAAAACCTCAAGAGATTGCGGCCATTGCCACCTCTGCCATCGGTCCCTGTATGCTGCCCGTCGATGCCAAGGGCCGCCCCCTGCGCAACGCAGTGCTTTATGGGGTAGATACCCGCGCCTCCGCCCAGATCGAGGCGTTGAATACCCAGATCGGCCCCGACCGGATTCTGGCCACCTGCGGCAATTCCCTGACGTCGCAATCTGTCGGCCCCAAGATTCTGTGGTTGAAAGAACAAGAGCCGCAGGTTTATGCCCAGACCGCGATGGTCCTGAATTCGACCAGCTATCTGACGTTCAAGCTGACCGGCGAATATGTGATGGATCACTACACGGCCGCGAGTTTCTCGCCGCTGTATGATGTGACCAAACTGGAGTGGAGTGATGCACTTGCCCCAGACATCCTGCCACTGGCCAAGCTGCCGCGGCTGATGTGGTCTACGGAAATTGCCGGCCATGTCACCGCACAGGCCGTCGCACAAACCGGCTTGGCCGAAGGCACGCCGGTGATCTGCGGCACAATTGATGCCGCCGCCGAGGCCGTTTCCGTAGGCGTCGCGCAGCCGGGGCAGATGATGATGATGTATGGTTCGACCATTTTCATCATTCAGGTGGTCGACCGTCCCATCCGCGATGCCCGGCTGTGGTATGCGCCCTGGCTTTTTGCCGGCACTCATGCCTCGATGGCGGGGCTGGCGACATCTGGCACGCTGACCCATTGGTTTCGCGATCAGATCGCCCGCGACCTTCCCAAAGATCAGGCATTTGCACATCTGTACCAAGAGGCGCAGGACAGCCCGAAAGGGGCCAATGGTCTGCTTTGCCTTCCCTATTTCAGCGGAGAGCGCACCCCAATCCACGATCCACAAGCCAAGGGCGCGTTCTTTGGCCTGAATTTGACGCATCAGCGCGGCGATCTGTATCGGGCGGCCTTGGAAGGCATCGCGTCTGGCACCGCGCATGTGCTGGAAACCTACGCTGAATTGGGGGCAAGCCCGCATCAGGTCATGGCCGTTGGCGGCGGCGTGAAGAACGCCGTCTGGCTGCAAGCAATCTCTGATCTGTCGGGCGCTCCGCAAATCCTGTCGGAAAAATCCTTTGGTGCCAGTTTCGGTGATGCCTTTCTGGCGGCCTTGGCTGTGGGGGCTGTCCGCCCGGCCGATATCGCCACGTGGAACCCCTCTGCGGGGCGTATCCTGCCGGACACGGTGGCCGCCTATACCCGGCAGTACCCCCTGTGGAAACGGCTATATGCCCAAACGCGCGACATCGCGCACGAATTGGACGGCTGAAAATGGAATTTGCGCGCCTGCGGCCCCACCAATTGCAAGACGCCATCGCGCGCCATGTTCCTGTGGTCCTTCCCATCGGTGTTCTGGAATATCATGGGCAGCATTTGCCTTCGGGTGTCGATCTGTTGGCCGTGACCGAGGTGCTGGCACGCCTTGGCGACCAGATCATCACGCTTCCGCCCTTCGCCTATGGGGCCGCCTCGCATGCCGTGGCAGGGCCCGAGGGCACGGGCACGCTTCATATCGATGCCGCGGCTCTGGTCCCCATGGCCGACGCCCTGTTCACGGCCTTGCTGAAAGCCGGGTTTCGCAACATTCGCGGCGTGATCCATCACCAGACGGAAGGCTTTGATCAGGGCATGCCAACCGATCTTGCCTTCCGCCTTGCCGGCCGCACCGCCATCATGCGCTTCCTCGAAGGTACCCGCGGCGCGGGCTGGTGGGGCGATACGGCAATGAAAGATTTTTACGCCGATCAGTCGCAGGGCGCAGATCCCTTCAACTGGATCCAGATTCACCCCTTGTTCCCCAAAGGCGTCGATTTTCCCTTCGATCATGCCGGAAAAGGCGAGACGGCCTTGATGCAGGCCCTTGCCCCCGACACGGTGGATATGGCCCGCGCGGGGCAGGGCGGGCACTGGTATACAGAATCCGCACCCGATGCCTCGGCGCAAATGGGCGAGGGCGGCGTGCAAATCGCGCTTGCCCATCTGTCACGGATTTTCGGGTTGGGCTAAAGCTCGGGCAGATCCACGACGCCTTTTTTCAGGATAAAGCACCCATAAGGGCCGGAATCGGCTGTTCTGATAATCGCAAAAGACCGCTTTGCTGCATCGTAAAAGGCAAAGCGTTCCAAGGGATCAATCTGAACGGCGCGGCCTTCGGCGCCGTCCACCACGGCCTGCATCCGCGCAAAGATCGGCACGGTTCCGGCCGGATTTCCCACAACTTGCATCCGCGCCACGGGGGCAGGTACAAATGTATCCAACGGCATCAGCGACAAGATCGCCCGCGCCGCAGTGGGAATGTCGCAGCCCGACATGTCAATCAATCGGCCATAAGTGGTCTGCTTGGCAATGCTCGCCGCCGGATGGTTGACATCGCAGATCACCAGATCATCCCCATGCCCCATCAACATCAGGACATGCACGATTTCCGCAGACAGACGTTGGTCAATCCCTTTGAGCATTACTTCACGGCTCCCGCCGCCATGCCCTTGATGATAAACCGCTCCAGAAACACACCAATCACGATCAACGGCAAGATCGCCGCAAAACTCAACGCGGCCATCGACCACCAGGAAATCCCCTGACTTCCGGTTTGGCTGGCCACCATCACCGGCAAGGTGTTCGCGTGGGTGGAGGTCAGAAGCGCGGCGAAAAAGTATTCATTCCACGTCAGCACCAACGACAAGATAAAGGCTGCCGCCATCCCCGGAAGGGCGATGGGCAGGATGATCGTGGCAAAGGCCCCCCAAATCGACAGGCCATCCACCAAAGCCGCCTCCTCCAGTTCCGTCGGAATGGACGAGAATTGATCCCGCATGATCCAGATCACGATGGGAAGCACCGACAAGGTATACAGCAGGATCAGCCCAACCCGCGTGTCCAAAAGCGCCAGCTCTTTGTACAAGACCAAAAACGGCAGCGCCAACACAACAGGAGGCAGGATAAGCTGGCTTAGAAAGAAGAAACTGATGTCTCCATTCCGCATCCACAGGAATTTGAACGAAAACCGGCTTAACCCATAAGCCGCAAGTGACCCCAGCACGACTGCCAAACCAGAGGACACAAAGGAAATGATGGCCGAATTGGTAAAGCGCTTCATGAACTCGGCACGCACCGTGCTGTCGGTATAGATCGTATCAGGCGACATGCCCAAGGATTTCCAGCCCAGCCATTTGGGCTGAAAATCCACCCAGGGGATCATGTCACCCTTCATCACGTTGGGCGCCATCTTGAAGCTGGTTGTCGCCGTCCAGTAAATCGGGAACAGGCAGATGATGGCCCAGAGCAAAAGCAGGGCGTAAACCGCCATGCGTCCTGTCCACCACTTGGCCCGAAAGGCGCGGTCACTTGGCGCATCGTGAAAGACTTGGGTCATGTACGCGGCCTCGCATAACGGTCTGCCAGTTTCATCAGCAACGTCATGGCGATCACGATAATCACAAGATACATCATGGCAAGCAACGTGCCGTATCCCACGTTGGATCGGTCTCGATACTCACGGAAGATAAAGCTTGTCACGGTGTCCGTCGCGCCGCCCGGACCGCCAGAGGTCACGGCGATCACGATATCGGCCAGTTTCAGTTTGAAGATGATCCGGATCAAAATCGCGGTGATGGAAACTGGCAGCATCATCGGAAAGGTCACTTCCCAGAAGGCACGCCACGGATTTGCCCCGTCAACTTTGGCCGCTTCGTTCAATTCCTTTGGAATCGACTGAAGACCGGCCAGAATCATGATCATCATGAAAGGGATATAGGTCCAGGCGTCCATCATCATGATGGTCAGCTTGGCCATGCCGGGGCTGGAATAGAAGGATGGATTTTCCCATCCAAACCAGCGCATCAACCGGATGATCGGGCCCGCAGGCTGTATCACAAGCATTGATTTGCCAATCATCCAAGACACCGCCACCGGCGACAGCATCAGCGGCAACAAAAAGGCCACGCGGAAGAACTTACGCGCCCGTATTTCGGCATTCAATGCCAGCGCAAGCGCAAAGGCAATCGCGTATTCCACAATGATTGCAAGGCAATACCAGATCATGTTGGTCATGGCGTTCCAATAGAACGGATCGGCCCACATTTGCCGCACATTGTCCAATCCGTTGAATTGGCGCCCATCAGGGCTGGACAGGTTCCAATTGGAAAAGGCGATGATCAACCCAAACAACAAAGGAAACACGGTCAAAGACACCACGAACAAAGCGGCGGGCAAGACGAACAAGGTTCGCTTGCCTTGCTCGCCGTTCATCAGGACTTGGCCCCAGCACAGGCATATCGCCCAGGTGCAATAGGCGTATAAAGTGGGGCGCCAATTGGCAAAGCCAAAGTCGGCCAAGCCTTGGCCCTGTGCCCATTGGGCCAGGCCAATGGCCACCATTGCAACGCCCGACCCCCAGATGACAGCCTGTCCCAGCGCCCTGCGACGGGACGAGATGTTGTCATTGGTGACGACGTGAAGAAGATCCTGATCTGCGCTCATGCTAGCATGTTAGCTTGCCTTTGGCGGGCAGGAAAGGGGCATTGCGGCAAATTCGCGCGAAGGAATCGTTCGAAGCCCCCATCTTGCGCCTCATGGGAAGTTTACACTTTCTTTCTTCCGATTTTTGCAAACATTTCTGGTGGGCCTGAAATCGGGCGCCAGGCTGATTTTTTATTAAATTATTGATAATAAGATAATAAATTCGCTAAATTCAGCGAAATCCCGATCAAAGATATAATCTGTAAACTTATTGTTACAGTTGCAAGTGTAAACAAAGGGTGACAAAGTGTCGCTGGGCAAAGCGAAAACGGGGAGGTTTTCCACCGCAATGCGGCGCCGGGCGGATCCAAGGTCGTCAATCCGCCCATGCAAGACAGTGACGACGAGGGCACGGAGGAACTTCAATGTCCAACGATCCTAACAAGGTCTGGCCGACCGGTCTTACCTTGAGTGAAGCTGAAGAAGTCCATAGCTACTTGATCGACGGAACGCGCGTGTTCGGGGTTATCGCCCTGATCGCGCATATTCTCGTCGCAATCTCAACGCCTTGGCTGGGATAGGGGTCACATCATGAACAATGCAAAGATGTGGCTTGTCGTTAAGCCAACGGTCGGTATTCCACTGTTCCTGGGGGCTGTCGCCGTCGGGTCGTTCGCGGTTCACGTCGCTGTTCTGAGCAACACGACTTGGGTGGCAGACTTCCTGTCGGGCAAGCCGATTGGCAGTGGTGCTATGGCATCCTTGGTCCTGCCGGAAGTAGGAGCGGAATCCGCTTCTTATCTGGTTCCCGGATCAAACAATGTGCTGATCACGATGCCCGACGGCACCACGGCACAGGCTGTCTTGACACTTCCACAAGAGATGGCAGCTCTGAACTAGCCTGTCACTCCCCGGAGACGGGGGGTGCAATGGCAGGTGTGGGGCGGCTTGTCCTCCGGCAGGCAGGCCCCACCCTTTCCCCTATTTCGGTGGTCACAGCGCCACCACGTCAGAACGGTGCATTCGGCGATGTTCAAATACAAAAGCTTTGCTTTGCGGAAGATCAGCAATTTTGGCACCCGATATTTGCCCTTCGCCGACGCGGCAAGTGATGACCTGCCGCTCTCTCGCTTGCTGCGGTTGTCGCTGTTTCAGGTGACGGTTGGCATGGCCCTTGTGTTGATGATTGGCACCTTGAACCGTGTGATGATCGTCGAGTTGAAAACGCCGGCCACGCTTGTCGCCGCCATGCTGGCGCTGCCGTTGGTTTTTGCGCCCTTCCGGGCTCTGATCGGCTTCAAATCTGATAATTTCAAATCCGCGCTCGGGCTGCGCCGTCTGCCTTACATCTTCAAGGGCACGATGCTGCAATTTGGTGGCTTTGCCATCATGCCCTTCGCACTTTTGGTTTTGTCCGGCTACGGCGAGGCCATCGATGCCCCCCGGTGGATCGGGCTGGCTGCCGCAGCGCTCGCCTTTTTGCTGGTCGGTGCGGGCATGCATATTGTCCAGACCGTCGGCTTGGCCCTTGCCACAGATCTGGCCCCCGAAGCGGACCAGCCAAAAGTGGTGGGCCTTATGTATGTCAGCCTGCTGATGGGCATGATCGTCAGCGCCTTTGCTTATGGCAGCCTGCTTGAAAATTACTCGCCGGGCCGTCTTATTCAGGTCATCCAAGGCTCTGCGGTTGTGACGGTTGTCCTCAACGGCGCCGCCATGTGGAAACAAGAGGCCCGCAACCGCTTGCGCGCCACCGCCCCCCGCGGACCAGAGCCCAATTTCGCCATGGCCTGGGCCCAGCTTTCGGCGCGTCCCGGCATGATCCGGCTTTTGGCGATCATTGCTTTTGGAACGGCCGGGTTTGGCATGGCCGATGTCTTGATGGAACCGTTTGGCGGGCAAGTGCTTGATATGTCCGTGGCTGAAACCACCCGGCTGACTGTCTTTTTGGCCGTGGGAAGTCTGGTCGGCTTCTCGCTCGCCTCGCGGTGGTTGGGGCAGGGGGCGCGGCCGATGGATGTCGCGATTTATGGCGCGGCAATCGGTGTGCCGGCCTTTGGATGCGTGGTTCTCAGCGCCGAGACTCTGTCTGTCACCCTCTTGATCGTCTCAACTCTGGCGGCGGGCTTTGGTGCGGGTCTTTTTGGCCACGGAACATTGACCGCCACCATGCGCTCGGCGCCGCGCGATCAGATTGGCCTGTCGCTTGGGGCATGGGGCGCTGTGCAAACCACCGCCGCCGGGGTATCGATCGCGGTTGGCGGGGTGATGCGCGACGCGGCCTTGTCGCAAGCCTCGTCTTCCGCCAGTCCGGCGGCGGCCTATGTTCCGGTCTTTATGCTTGAGGCCGGTCTTTTGGTTCTCGCCCTGTTGTTGGCCTTGCCCTTATGGCGAAAATCTCCGGCAACGGCCCTTCCCACCCCTGCGCCCGATCTGGCGACCGACGGATCGGCAGGTTGACGGTATAACTTCCTACGCTATCCTCTTTGACAGAGGTTGTTCTTGACCATGAAACAGACGTTCCCTCAGACACGGGCTTTGGACCCAACAGGACAAAAGGTGCAGCATGACGACGATCATCACACGTCTTTACTCTGACGACGCAGCGCATGCCGCTGTGGCGGCACTCGCAAGCGGTGGCTTCGATGCGGATATGGTTCGCGTCATCCCGGCCGGCGCGGATGCAAAAAGCGCGATGGGCGCGGCCCGTATTTCTGATGTGGTTGCTTCCGCCTATGCGACAGCCATGAAAAACGGCCATTCCCTCGTCGTGGTCGAAGCTGGTTTCAACCCTGTGGGCGCAGCCCGCAAGGCCATGAAAATTCTGGCAAAACACCCGTCCATCGATGTGGGATTGGAATCGGAAGATAATTATATCCGCGAATTCCCCGATGCGCGCCACAGCAACTCGATCATGGCTGGCAATCCGCTGGTTCTGTCAAATCCCTATGCCAAGGCCTCGCATGGTCATATCTTGGGATCAAATCCCGTGTCGCGCAGCAAGCCACGGACCTCGGCGATCCGCGGTGGGGCCTATATGTCAAAAATGTTCTGGCCCATGGCGCTTTTGTCCAAGCCGCGCAGCCGCAATTCGGCGATTGCCGGCGGCAAACTGTTTTCCGATAGCATCGGCATCATGACCATCTGGCGCCGCTAAGCCAACAGCCAGACAAAAGAAAACGGCGCGCAATCTGCGCGCCGTTTCCTTTTGTCCGGGGAAAAGCGCGGGCCATTTGGCCCGCACCCTGTGCCTGATCACATCCCCAAGCTGGCCTTGTACAGCGCAATCTGGCTGTCACGGCCGATCTGGTCGGTGATCTTCTCCCAAGCGGCGGCAATGGCGTCTGCCGTTTCCTGAGCCGACGCATATTGACCGGCAAAGCCCTTGGCCAGTTCGTCCTCGGCAACCGAGTAGTACTGGAAGATGCCGGGGATACGAGGTTCAATGGCCGCGTTCGGGTGGTTGTAGCTGTCGGCGTTGGAGCCGAGGTAATCTGCCACAAAATCCTTGTCATAGCCCGCTGCAGCCCATTCGTCATAGTTGAAGTGGCTGTTGCGATATGGCTGGAAGCCCGATGGATAGGCCGCCATCCACAAGGACAGATCTTTGCCGCCCAGATGGGCCGCTGCAGACCAGGCTGCCTTGCGCTTCTTCTCGTCTGCCGACACGCGGTTGGTCACATAAACGCCCCAGCCAAGGAAGGCCATATTGGGCGCAAAGTTTGGCGTTTCGGGGGTTTCCCACTCGGATGTCTTGGAGTTGTAGACCTTGTCCGAACCCGGGTTGATCGAGAACCCGATGACATCGCCCACAACCGAGGTGTCCGAGGTGCGGGCGTTGGAACCCACGTCGCCCCACCAGCAGATCATCGAACCGGTTCCTGCAAGGAATTGCTGGAAGGCGGTCGTGCCGGGGTCAGCGTTGATCTGGTCCGGCGGCAGAACGGCCATCGTGTCCATCACGTCTTGAATCGCCTGAACCCAAGCTGGGTTGTTCACGCGCGGCTTCATCGTGTCGGCGTCAAACAGCCAGGCTGGATCGTCCGGGTGCTTGGCATAGGCCGATGCACGGTCTTCCAGGAAGTAGAAGCCGAAACCACCCCATCCCTTCAGCGCGTCCAGATAGCCATAGGCGGCCGAACCGGTCAGCGGATCGGTCTTGCCAGACACGGCCTGCGACACCATCTGAACTTCTTGCCAGGTGGTCGGTGCGTCTGCCATGCCGGAAATCGCGCCGTCGCCGAAGTAATCCTTGCGGTAAGCGAAGGTATGGCAATCGCCGTCGATCGTGATCCGGTACGTCTTGCCAGCCCAGGTGCCAACCGGCGCCTTCAAGTAGCTGACGTAGTCATCCATATCGATCTGGGTTTTGACCCAATCTGGCATTTCGTCCAGCAGGCCCTGACCGGCGGTGTCGCCTTCCAAAGGCGCGCCCATGGCCAGAATGTCGAAGTCGACGGTTCCAGTGGCGATGGATTGCTGCAGACGCGGGTTATAGTCGGCCTGCGCCAAATCGATCCAGTTGATCTTTGCGCCGGTATAGGTTTCCCAGCCCTTCAACAGGCCGCGGAACAGAATGTTGTGCAGGCCGTTGTTGTTGATGCCGAAAAAGGTCAGCTCGACGCCAGCAAACTCGCCTTCAGCGACGTTGGTCTTGGTCGCGCCAAGGCACAGCTCGCCCACTTTTTGCCAATCTGCTTCCGTCGGAGAGCCATTGCCAACCCCTGGAATCGCCAAAAGCTGGGCCCGCAGATCATCTTGCGCAAGCGCTGGAAGGGCCGACAGGCCACCCATGGCCGCAAAGCCGCCAAGGGCGGTTGCCCCTTGCAGCATCCGCCGCCGTGTCATCGCTGACTGGGCCGCGTAATGGTAAAGTCCTTCTTTCATTCAGTCCTCCCGTTAAGTCATGACCATCAGACACAGATCAGGACAGGCCTCCCGCCCCTCCCGACCGCACCGAATACTTTTCCCGCAAGTCAGCCATTTTTGGCACGTATTCCAAGCTGGACAGGGTCACTGTCTCAGCCTTGATCAAACCTGTCAATAACCTAACATGTTAGTATGTCTAGGCGATGGACAGCCTTCCTCCCTTTCGCTACGACTGTGCCCAAGGGCGGCGTCCATAGGGTGCCGCAGGTTTTGTCTATGGGGGCGATATGGCAGAGGTCACGATCCGCGACTTGCGCAAATCTTACGGGGCGCATCCCGTGGTACACGGCGTCGATGTCGATATTCGCAATGGGGAATTTGTGGTGCTCGTCGGCCCGTCCGGCTGCGGCAAGTCCACTTTGTTGCGCATGATTGCGGGGCTAGAGGCGATCACATCAGGCACCATAGCCATCGGCGAAAAGGTCGTGAACAATCTGCCTCCCGCCGAACGTGACATCGCCATGGTGTTTCAAAACTACGCGCTTTACCCACACAAGACCGTCGGCGCGAACATGGGCTTTGCTCTTAAGATGCGCGGCATGACCAAAACCGAAATCGACACCCGAGTCGCCCGTGCGGCCGAGATTTTGGGTCTGACACCCTATCTGGGGCGTTATCCGCGCGAATTGTCGGGCGGTCAGCGGCAACGTGTCGCAATGGGCCGCGCCATTGTGCGCGATCCCCAAGTGTTCCTGTTTGATGAACCCTTGTCGAACCTGGATGCCAAATTGCGGGTCCAGATGCGCTCTGAAATCCGCGAACTTCATCAGCGTCTCAAAACCACGACCGTCTACGTCACCCATGACCAGATCGAAGCGATGACAATGGCAGACAAGATCGTGGTCATGCGCGATGGGCGCATCTCCCAAGTTGGTGCCCCGCTTGATCTTTATGACCGCCCGGCCAATCTTTTTGTGGCCGGATTCATCGGCTCTCCGGCGATGAACCTGATCGAGGGCGAGGTGGGGCCTGCTGGATTTGTTGGCGAAACCTTCTCGCTGCCCTTGCCCGGACATCCCGGCCTTGCCGCAGGGCGCAAGGTCACGCTTGGCTTTCGTCCGGAACATTTGCATCTGGCCGATACAGGCATTCCCGCCGAGGTGGTGGTGGTCGAGCCAACAGGGTCGGAAACCCACATTCTGGCGCGCACGGGCGCGCGCGAAATTGTGGCCGTGTTCCGCGAACGTCACGGCTTCAAACCCGGTGACAAGATCACGCTCGCGCCAGATCCTTCTGTGATGCACCTGTTTGACACGGAAACCGGCCTGCGGCTCGAATGATCGCAACAATCATGACCAAGACCATCCTGTGTTATGGCGACAGCAACACCTTTGGCACTATGCCGATGCACAACCTGTCGGACGATGGCCGTTTTGACCATGCTGCACGCTGGCCCTCTGTCATGGCCAAGTCCCTTGCCGCCGCCGCCGAGGTGATCGCCGAAGGCCTGCCGGGGCGCACCACCGTGCACGATGATCCCGTCGAAGGGGCGCATCGCAACGGTCTGACCGTGCTTCCCGCCATATTGGAAAGTCACCGGCCCCTCGATCTGGTCATCTTGATGCTGGGCACGAATGATCTCAAACATCGGTTTTCGCTGAACCCGTGGGACATTGCGGCCAGCATTGGCCGGCTGGCGGGGGTTGTGCGGTCCTCTGCCGCCGGACCGGGCGGAAGCGCACCGCAGTGCTTGGTCATCTGTCCCCCTCCGATCATGGAAGTGGGCGATCTGGCCCAAATGTTTCAAGGCGGCGCTGCCAAATCTGTTGGCCTTGGGGCGGCCTGCGCCGAGATGTGCGCCCGAAATGGCCTGCGCATGCTGGACGGCGGACAGATCGTTCAGGCCTCGCCCATTGACGGCATCCATTTTTCCGCCCAAGCGCAGGTTACCTTGGGCCTTGCCATTGCGCGCGAAGTGAACGACCATTTTTTCACGTCCTGACGCGCCGCGCAGGACCAGACTTTCGGGGGGATCCATGCTGAAAAAGATCGACAACCGGCTGAACGCCGAGGTGCTTTATGCCCTGCGCGCCATGGGCCACGGCGACACCCTTGTGATCGCTGACACCAACTTTCCGTCCGATTCCATCGCGCGTCAAACCGTCATGGGAGAGCTTTTGCGCATGGAGAATCTGACCTGCGCCGAGGCGGCCGAAGCGGTTTTGTCCCTGCTGCCCTTGGATACCTTCGTCGATGATTTTGCCGGCCGCATGGAAATTGTCGGCGATCCGGCATCTGTCCCGCCGGTTCAGGCCGAAGTTCAGGCTGCCATCGATCTGGCCGAAGGCAGATCACGCCCGATGATCGGCATTGAACGCTTTGATTTTTACGAGCGGGCAAAGTCGGCCTATGCCGTCATTCAAACCGGCGAGCGTCGGTTTTATGGCTGCTTCATCTTTCGCAAGGGCGTGATCCCGCCGGAGGCATGAGACATGGGTAAGGTTGTAAATCTGGGCGTTTTTGTTGCCGATACGGCCTACCGCGCGGCGCGGCAGCCGAAAATGGGCGAAACCATCCTTGGAAACAGCTTTGTCTTGGGACCGGGTGGCAAAGGGTCAAACCAATCCGTCGCTTCGGCGAAGGCGGGGGCCCAGACGCATTTCATCTCGCGCCTTGGGCAAGATGACTTCGCCGAAATGGCCCTGTCGACTTGGAAAAAGGCGGGCGTCACTCCCGCCGTTGTGCAGGATCCCGGCAGCTATACCGGCGCGGCCTATATCTTTATCGAAGAATCGACAGGTAACAATGCCATCATCATCAGTCCGGGCGCCGCGGCCCAGATCTCAACCTTGGATGTCGATCGCAACCGCGCCTTGATCGAAGGGGCCGATGTCTTCCTGACGCAGCTTGAACAGCCCATCGACGTGGCGTTCTATGCCCTGAAAATGGCGCGCGCTGCAGGCGTTGTGACCATTCTCAATCCCGCACCGGCCGCAGCCCTGCCCGACGGCATGCTGGCGCAGTGCGATTATGTCACCCCGAACGAGACCGAGGCCGAAGCCCTGACAGGTGTGGTTGTAACGGGCCCCGACAGCGCGCTGGAGGCCGCCAAGGTGCTGCGCGCCAAGGGGGCCAAAGTGGCCATCATCACTTTGGGTGCGCAAGGCGTGTTGTACCATGACGGCACACAGACCGTGCATGTTCCCATCGTCAGTGCCGGTGCCGTTGTGGAAACAACGGGCGCGGGCGACGCGTTCAACGGTGGATTTGCCGCCGCTTTGGCCGAAGGGCAAAGCCCAGTCGCAGCGGTTCGCTTTGGCAATGCAACGGCCGGAATCTCGGTCACGCGGGCGGGCACCGCGCCTTCGATGCCATCGCGGGCCGAAATAGACGCGCTTCTTGGCCGCGCCTGATTCAGGGCAATCATTGTGGCGATCCGGCAGCGCTCCGTAAGCCTGTCAGATCGCCTTTGTCTCTTCGGTCATTGCCGCCATCGCCTGACGCGCCAAAGCGTCAATCTCGCGAACGATGCGGCTGGGCGAAGTAGCCACAGGATAGGACGAGAACACCACCCAAAGCAGACGCGAGCGCCGAACATCCCCCTCATTCAGGGCCTTTAGAAATCGCAGCGCCAAGACAATAAGGTCTTCGGGAAACTGGCGCATGGCTTTAGCTTCGGCCCAGTCCGCCCAGCCGGTTGATCGGGTATTCAAGGCGCAATACCAAAGCGCCATAAGGGCCGCGCGCGGAATTCCTTTCGCGCGAAGCTCAAGGCCGTCGGGGCTGTCAAACGCAATCATTCCAGATCCTCGATCATCGTCTTCATAAGGTCCAGCCTTTGGACGAACCCTATCAGCGGCTTTAATGTCAACTCTGGCGCCAACGGCCCCAAATGCGCTTGAATGATCCGGTTGGCATCTGCAAAGAAAACTTTGCGCTGTTTGTGGATCAACTCCAAAGTGGCGCGGCGCACATCGTTATTGTTCAAACGCCGTGCCAACATGTCCTCAACCCCTTGGCGCACGGCCTCGGGGGTCGGCTCCACGATCAGCGCGGTATCTGAAGTAAAAAAGGCCGAACGTCCCCCCAGCGAGGGAACCGCGACCACGGGCAGGCCGGCCAACAAGGCCTCGGTTGCCGCCCGCATGGCCCCTTCAACGGTCGATAGCGCCACTTTCACGCCCGCCCGCGCCATGATCTGCCGGATCTCCGCCGGATTGAAGCGTCTATACACACCCTGCCCAAGGTGGTGGTTCAAGAAAAGACCCGTCGGGTTCTTCTCTTTCGCCAAATCAAAGTACGATTTGGCGATTTCCGTGTTCGGATCGCCGTAAACAAACAACGGCGCATCAAGCTTCGCCGCAAGATGGTGGTTCTTGTAAGGTTTCATCTGCGCAACATACAGCGCCTTTGACATCGGAACCTCAGGATGGGGCTCATCCATCAACGACCAAGTGTCTTCGTCCAAAAACATAAGATAATCGCACCGAACGGTTTTGATCTGAAGCGTGGCATAAATCTCAGCCTCGCGGTCGGAAACGTTCAATACGCAAAAAACATGCCCCGGATTGGCGGCTTCTGCCATGTGAATCGACCTGGCAAATTCTGCCAGGTTTTGAACTTCCATGCTCCACGTCGGCTTGAGAAAGTGAATCCCCCTGCGCGCCCCAAAAGCGGGTCCTCCAGTCCCCATCCAGTCTGCCAAAACGCTGCGATTGAACTGGACCGCCGTGAAGGTGATCACTGGATCGCGGTTCAATGCTAAAAACCAGCCGCGTTTTTCCAAAAGGCTATTGTCCCGGGGGGACGCGGCCACGAACAGCTCGGTTGATCGGTGCGCAATCAGATCCAACAACGGTGATTGTTCCGCATAATCAGCCAGTCCCAAACCGCTTAGCCCCGCGGCAATGTCAAAGCCATTCGAAATCTTGTCACGCCAGTTCGGGTTCTTGTCTTGCTTGACCATCCAGCCTGCGGTTGCGCTGGTCTTGAATTGGGGATCAACGCCAATCTTTGACAATGCCGCTGTGAGGTGCGTCAAACGCTCATCGTTAGGCAAATCCAAATCGTCATCGTAGGTCAATGTCGCAAAAGGCACACCTCGTTCGCGCACATGTGCAAGGCACTCCTCATAGAATTGATCCATGAGGAAGCTTTCTTTCAAAAATCCGGAAAGGTCCATGTGGGGGCGAAAGTCGGTGGTATCCTCTTTGATAAAGGTTTTCTTCGCCGTACCCTTGATCAAGGAAATGTGGCGATCAATCCGCTTGCGCGTCAAAAAAATCACCCGAATTTGCGGCCGCGCCAGAATTTGACCGATATCCTCGTTCGACATCTGGTATTCTGTCACCTTGTAGGACATCGAGGTGAAACCAGCGGCGGCAGCGTTTCGCGCCAACACATCGACGCATGCAACTTTGTCTGCATTGCGGGCGTCAATCATGACTTGGTCAGACTTGTCCGCCTCGAACCCCAACAAATCCATCGATGTGCGCTTCAAAAGATCAGGATAAAGTTCAAGACCATTCAACCCGTCTTGAGACATGATCTCATACATGCCGGCATTGCTTTCAAGGCCAAGCAGCTGATTGCACAGCAAATTGGATCCTGACCGCCCTGCGGTAATGATCAGGATTTCTTTCAAATCTGCCATCTCAATTGTTGTCCTTGCTCCACGAATCCCATTTTGGGGATGTCTTGATCAAACCCATTCGGCGCAATTGGTCTGATCCACGGTACTTGCGCGACCAAAGTCCGCGCCGAATACCGGCGCCATTGAACCGCGCCAGCATGTCCCGGTAAAACCGTCCACCCAGAAAATGCTCGCCCCGATCAACCGCCTCTTGGAACCGCGCCGTGGCATCGCCGACAAATTTGTAATGCAGCAGGGCTGTCGAGATGTCGCAGACCGGTACGTGGGTATGCAGATGATTGTTTTCAAGGAAAATGACATCGGGATCGACCTGAACCAAGGGCGACTTGGTGATCAGGAACTGCCGTCCAGTCAACCGCCCGCGGACCCCGCCCTGAATGCTGCGATAGGGCGGTACAACGGTGTCAAAGGTTACATAGGTCTTGTCAAAGTATCTGTGCCCGCCGAATCCTTCAGTCGCGGATCCTGCCGTGGCGAACAGATCCAACATGAAAGACCCAAAACACCTTGCACCGGTGGCCTCTGCATAACCAACCAGATCGTTCAGGCTTCGCCCGGTGTCTGAACCTGGGAAAACCAGATGTTCGTCAATATCCACGAACAGCGCCCATTTGCCCTGCGCATGTAATTGGATCAAGGGGTTGATCCACATCACGCCATGCGCCGATGCCCGGAAACTGCCCGCATGATCGTACAGCAGAACATCTGGCTGATCCAAAAGAAACGCACGCGTTCCATCGGTCGACGCGTTATCGACGATCACAAAACTCGTCACGCCCAAGGCGCGGTAATGCGACACGAAGCGTTCGACATAGTCGATCCCGTTAAACACCACCGCAAAAACGACGACCTTGCCGGTGACGTCAGGCATGGGTGATTTTGCTGGTTCTGCTGGAACGGTTTCAGACGAAAATACGCGGTAACCGCCGGATTTGGCATGCGTGCGCCACGCGTCGATCACGCCGGCATGATCTCCGCCCGCTTGGCGGAAATACAGGCCAATTTCGGCGCAATGGCGCTGGTCCTTAAGGGCCTGCGGCAGCGCCTCAAAGACCCGCTTTGCATCCTCATGCCGGTTGCACGCGATCAAAAGGCTGCAATACAGGCGATAGAAATAGGCATTTCCCAACGCCCGATCAACCTGGCGCTCAACAAGGGTCAGCGCCTTTGCAAGGTCCTTCTGGCTGCGCGCGGCGTTCAGAAGATAGCTGCAGTACTGCATTTCCGGGCCCGCATGCACCACATTCAAGGCGCGGTACGCCTCATAGGCCTTGCGCGCCTGACGGCGCGGCGTCGACGGATCGGTCACCGCAAGGCTCAGCCAAAGGCGGCGCGTGTTTTCACTGTTTTGATCGGGCAGCTTTCCCATCGTCGTGCGCGCAAGGTCATAGTCATCCACGTCCAGCGCGATCAACGCGCGCAGTTCTATCCCCTCGGCCCGGTCCATCATGGTCTCGGCGCAATAGGTCAAAAGCGGCATCGTTTCGGCAAGCCGGTCAAGCCGTATCGCCACTTGCCGCAACATATGAATCACTTTTGGCGCTTGGGGGTGCTGCGCTAAATAGGTTGAACCTTCGGCCACACATTCTGCAAGCCGCCCCAACTGTTCCAAGGCGGACAGATACAGATAGGCTTCGTCCATATCCTCTCGGGTCTGTAATCCGCCCGTGCTGTTAACCAGATCCACGACTTCGTTATTGAATCCAGCCCGGCACAACACCTCCATCACCGCGCGGGTCAGGTAGATGTTGTTGTGTACGGGAAGGGCGCGCACGATCTCAACGGCCAGATCAATCTGGCCCACCGCCATCAGCCCATAAAGCTGCGCAACCCTTGCGTGGCTGGCGTCATGATCTGGATAAAGATCGATCATGTCGCTGAGGCGAAGGTTTCCCTCATCCGTATTGCCAAGCAGAAAGTCAGACCGGACCAAGGCGTCATAAAACGTCAGTCCGGATCTGTCTTTGGCGGGTACGCTTAAAATGACGGCCCGCAGATTGCGCACGACAGTCTTATTTCCGACGATGGACTCGTGCAGCATCCAACGTGCTACAAGCTCCATATCCTTCGGAAACATCTTGACGGCAGAACGGTCAACCCAACTCAACCAGACCTGGTCTTGTTGAGCTTCTGCTATATTTATGAGATTAAGAAAATCCGCGTACGAAGCGCAGCTATTTCTTAATTCCTCACCCTCAAGTGACTCAAACGCTGGTAGCACAGCAAAATCTTTGGCCATTGCAATTTCTCAGCCAATCAAAAAAAAGGACCTCAGCGAACGTAGGCTGCTTCAAACGGGTCTTTTTGATCGGGCGAAAAGTTGATGACAAAGATCGGAAGCGGCTCGGTCAATTCAGCCGTGCGCGTCACAACAATCTCGCGGGCAGTTTCAAGGAATTGAACAATAAAGGGAATAGTTGACGTCCCGCACGCCTCAAGATAGGCCGCGTAGACTTCCACCTTGTCCTGTGACTGAACGTATTCCCAAAGCTTTTGGTTCAATTCCACTTCTTCAGGGTTGTTGCAAATTTCAGCGATTGAAGCAGCATAAGCCCCAGATGCAGCAGACGACAACAACATAGCTGCCAGTGTCGCCGCAATCTTTCCAAGATATTTATTCATGCCAGTCCCATCCACATGCTAAGTCGATCCCGCTTTCGGGCCTTTATAATTGTCACACCACACTGGCCTACAACCACTTGTGCCTGTTTAGGTAAGCAATTGAATGTCGTCAATACGATCTGAGTGGGAAGGCGCCGGGAGCATTTAAAAATTAGAAGTATCACGGTGTCACGACTAGATTATTAGTAGCAAAGGGATATTATAAATATCGAAAGGGTATAAAATTTTCTGTTAGAGTAATTAACTTATCCACTATGTTGCCGCACCTCAATTTTAAGGCTGGGTTCATCTTGATGCATCAGATTTTCTGGGTCGGCTGAGATTCGGCTTCGAAGAACCTTGCGTTCATCCGCCTTCGCGCCACTGATCTGACATGGCGAAAGTGTGCTTTGTTCTGAAAGCAGCGTCTCCAATCCTCAATATACGACGGTTGGTATCGGGATTTTCGCCATAGCCAACTTACAAGCAAATCCCATACATCCGGCAAGCGGTTCTGGCATGCCGATCTGCAGTGAAATGCCCAAGGCGTCAAAGACGCGACGCATCATCTGGCTTGGCCATTCCGCCAGACAGACCGGAACCCGATATCTGGATAATGATGATGGAGGCGGGTACCGGAATCGAACCGGTCTACACGGATTTGCAATCCGGTACGTAACCTCTCCGCCAACCCGCCGCTCAAGGTGGGGGTGAATTACCGCATGCCAATGCGCCCTGCAAGAGGGATGCGTCATTCCCGACGCGGGAATGGCAAAACAGTGTTTGACCGGCCTGTGCCAAGCCCGTCAAATGCGGAGAAGGAGGGTACTGATGACCCCACTGCACCGCGCCCTTGCCCTGCCAATCTGGCAGGGCCCCGCCACAGCAACGCCCTTGGGCGGCGGAATCACGAACATCAATTTCGTGGTCGAAGATTCCGTGCGCCGCGCCGTCGTGCGGATTGGCGATGATATTCCCGTTCATCAGATCCTGCGCTTTAACGAGCTGGCCGCCTCCCGCGCCGCCCACGCCGCTGGCGTCTCGCCGGCGGTTCTGCATCACGAACCGGGCGTTCTTGTCATCGATTTCATCGCGGGCAAAACCCTCGCCGCACAAGATTTGCGGGACGATGCCTTGCTGGACATGGCGCTTGATCTGATCGTCAGAACCCACCGCGATGTGCCCGGTCATCTGCGCGGTCCGGTGTTGGCGTTCTGGGTCTTTCATGTGATCCGCGATTATGTGGCCACACTTCGGGCAGGCAGCAGCCCCCATGCGCCGCTTCTGGGCGATCTTCTGGCCCAATCCGCTCTTCTGGAACGGGCCGTTGGCCCGATTGAGATGGTCTTTGGCCACAACGATCTTTTGCCCGCCAACTTCCTGTTTGACGGCGCACGTTTGTGGCTGATCGATTGGGATTATGCCGGCTTCGGCTCGCCACTTTTTGATCTTGGGGGGCTTGCGGCCAACAATGGGCTCAGCTTGGTGCAGGAAACCCGCATGCTGGGCACCTATTTCGGCCAAGAGCCTGACGAATCCCTGTGGCATCGCTACCGCGCCATGAAGGCC
>CANHLE010000028.1 GCA_947461435.1 Paracoccaceae bacterium
CGCAATGGCCACCAGTCCGGCCGCCGCCCCGGTCAGCGCCGCCCGCAAGGCGAATGACAGCAATATTCGCGCGCGCGAGGCGCCGATCACCTTCAGAACAGCCGCCTCATATCGGCGCTGGCGCTCGCCGGCGGCGGCCGCGCCCACCAGAACCACAAACCCGGTGACCAAAGTCACCAGCGCGGCGATGGTCACCGCTTGGGCAATGGCGGTCAGGGTTTCGGTGACCCGGCCGATCGCCGCCTTCATGCCGATGGCGGTTACATTGGGAAAGGCCTTGCTGGTTTGCCGCAAGATCCCGGCTTCGGCTTCCTCTTGCGCATAGACCGTCGCGATAAAGCTGTGCGGCGCGCCTTGAACGGCGGCCGCATTCATCGACAGAATAAACCCCATGCCGCCACTGGAAAAATCCACCTCCCGAAACGAGGTGATCTGCCCTTCGATGTCGCGCCCCAGAATGTTCATCGTGATCTTGTCCCCCAGTTTCAGGCCCATCTCGGCCGCTTCGGCGGCCGCAAATGAAATCTGCGGCAGTCCGGCATAGCCTTCGGGCCACCAGGTTCCGGCGGTGATCTTGGTTCCTGCTGGCATGGCATCGGCATAGGTCAGCCCCCGATCACCCGACACGACCCAATGATTGCCCGCCACCTCCCGCGCATCCTTGCCGTTGATCAGCGTGATCAGACCGCGCAACATCGGGGCCGTATCCAGTTTGCTGACCGCCGGATCGTCCGTCATCATCTGCCGGAAGGCGTCAATCTGATCGGGTTGGATGTCCACAAAGAAAAAGCTGGGGGCACGGGCCGGAAGATCCCGGGCGATGGCCGCGCGCAGGTTCGCGTCTATCTGCCCCACCGCGGCCAGAACCGACAGGCCAAGGCCCAAGGCCAGAACCACCTGCATCGTCTCCGACCGGGGCCCGCCGATGGCGGCCAGTGCCAAACGCAGGGCCACGCGTCCGCGCACCAGCGACGAGCGGCCCAACCGCCGCGCCAAGGCCATCAGTCCGCGGGCCGCCAACGCCAGCGCCACAAGCGCGCCCAAAACCCCGCCCGCCACCGACAGGGCCAGCCACGCCATGCCCGACAGCGCCACCGCCCCCCCGATCAAGACCGCCGCCAGCGCCGCGATGATCGCAAGATACCAACCCGAAGGCCAACCGGTTCCCAGCCCCCCGCGGTACAGCGCAGCCGCGCGAACCTCTGCCGCCTTGGCCAAGGGCCACAAGGCAAAAAGGAAGGCCGAGGTGACGCCGTAAAACAGCGCCTCAACCACGGGGCGGGGATAAAATCCCACATCGGCTGGAAAGGGCAATTGCGCCTCGATCCAAGGGCCCAGTGCCACCGGCAAGGCCGCACCCAACACCAAACCCAAGACAAGGGCCAAACTTGTCAGGACCGCGATCTGCAGCAGATAGACCCGAAAAATCAACGACGATTCCGCCCCCAAGGTGCGCAAGGTGGCGATGGTCGACACCTTGCCTTCCAGATAGGCGCGCACCGCCGAGGCAACGCCCACCCCGCCAACGGCCAACCCTGCCAACCCGACCAGAACCAGAAAAGCGCCGATCCGTTCCACAAACCGCTCCGCCCCTGGCGCAGCGCGGCGCTTGTCGGTCCAGCCCAGCCCCTGCTCGCGGAATTTCGCTTCGGCTTCTGCCTCCAGCGCGGCCAGATCGGCCCCTTCGGGCAAGATCAGACGGTAAGCGCTGTCAAACAAGGTGCCCGCCACCAAAAGCCCCGAATTTGCCAAACCCTCTTTCAGAACAATCACGCGCGGCGCCAAGGCAAAGCCGCCCGATGTGCCGTCCGGCTCTCGGGTCAACAACCCGTTCAGGCGAAACTGCTGCACCCCCATGGTAAACCGCTCGCCCACGACAAGACCCAACTGGTCGGCCAGAATCTTTTCCATCACCGCGCCGGGCAGGTCTTTGGGGGCCAAAGCCTCGGACAGGGAAATGCCGCTGTCGATCTGCACCTCACCCACCAAAGGATAGGCCCCATCCACGGCCTTGACCTGTGCCAGCACCCGGCTGTCGCCCACCACCGCCATCGACCGGAAATCCACGATTTCCGAAACCGCCAGCGCCTTGGATGCCATCCAGGCCTTTTCCGGATCGCTGGCAAAACGATAGGTGAACTCCACCTGCGCATCGCCCCCCAAGATCACCGCGCCCTGATCTGTCAGGCCCCGCTCGATGGCCGATCGCACCATGCCCACGGCGGCAATCGCCGCAACCCCCAGGGAAAGGCAGGCCAGAAAGACGCCAAAGCCCTTCAACCCGCCGCGAAGTTCGCGCCGGGCAAACCCCCAAGCCAAAGACAAGGTCATGGTTGCCCCTCGTCCATGATGCGCCCATCGGCCAGCCGGATCACCCGGTCACAGCGCGCGGCAAGGTCGGGCGCATGGGTGACCATAACCAAGGTCGCCCCGTGCCGGTCGCGCAGGGCGAACAACAGATCCATGATCGCGGCCCCATTGGCACTGTCCAGATTGCCCGTCGGCTCATCCGCCAGCAAAAGCGCCGGGCGCGGCGCCGCCGCCCGTGCCAACGCCACCCGCTGCTGCTCGCCGCCTGACAACTGGGCCGGGTAATGGTCCGCCCGCGTCGCAAGACCCACCGCGTGCAATTCGTCGCGCGCCCGCTCAAACGCATCAGCGGCCCCTTGCAGTTCCAAGGGCACAGCCACGTTTTCCAAGGCGGTCATCGTGGGAATCAAATGAAAGCTTTGAAACACCACCCCCATGCGCCCGCGCCGAAACCGGGCCAATCCATCTTCGTTCAAGGCGGTCATATCGTGGCCCAAGGCGGAAACCCGCCCGCGCGTGGCGCGCTCCAGCCCCCCCATCAACATAAGTAACGAGGATTTGCCCGATCCAGAGGGGCCAACAAGCCCAAGGGTCTCGCCCTTGGCGACAGATAGGGTTATGCCCTTCAAAATATCCACCGGCCCGGCGTTCCCTTGCAAAGTCAGCCAAACATCAGTCAGGTCCAATACGGTATTCGTCATGATCCACCTAAAACGCCTCTTTGCCAGATATGCGCCGATCCGTGCCTTGCGCAATGCCGGGATCATCGGGATTTTCGCCTTTTGCACGGCAACGGCAGCCAATGCCGAACCTGTGATCGTCGCCGCCTTGGGCGACAGCCTGACCGCCGGGCTGGGACTTGCCCCTGAAGAGGGCCTTGTGCCCCAGCTTGAAAGCTGGTTGCAGGCCCAAGGCGAAGAGGTGACGCTGATCAACGCCGGTGTGTCAGGCGACACCACGGCCGGGGGTCTGTCTCGGCTGGATTGGACCTTGACCCCCGATGTTCAGGCGCTGATCGTCACCTTGGGCGGAAATGACATGCTGCGCGGCCTGCCGCCGGCCGAAGCGCGCGCAAACCTTGATGCGATCGTCAAAGGTGCCACCGACCGCGGTCTGCCCGTACTTTTGGTCGCCATGGCGGCCCCGAACAACTACGGCCCCGACTACAAGGCCGAATTTGATGCCATCTATCCCACCTTGTCGGCCCAATATGGCACACTGCTTTTTGCAGATTTCTTCGCGCCTCTGGCGGCCGAAACGCAAGATCCTGCCAAATTGCAAAGCCTGATGCAGGCGGACGGCATCCACCCCAGTGCCCAAGGCGTCGGCCTGATTGTGGCCGGACTGGGCCCCAAGGTGCGCGAACTGATCGCAGCCGCCCGCGCCAACGGCGGCTGAGGGCGCTTGGCGGCGTAAAATATGGGCACGCGGCGCCGAATAGATCACGCCATGCCTTGCACCTTTTCGCGGACAGCGCGATCAATGCGCGCATCGCTTTGGAGCCGCCCGCCATGTCCCCAGTTTCTCCGTCCCTGATCGCAGACCTGATCGCTGCTTTGGGGGCGGCGCATGTCCTAACCGGGCCTGACACGGCGCGCTACCGCGACGAGCCGACGACGCATTACCCCTCAAACCCCGGTGTTGTCGTGCGCCCCGGATCAACGGACGAGGTTGCCGAGGTTCTGCGCATCGCCGCCCGCCACAAGGCGGCGGTGATCCCCAGCGCCGGGCGTTCCGGAATAACCGGGGCCATCCAGACCAATGGCGGCCTGCTGCTGTCCGTCGAACGGATGAACCGCATCCGCGAAATTCGCCCCGATGCCAAGATCGCCATCGTCGAGGCGGGCGTGGTTCTGGCCAGCCTGCATGACGCGGCCGAAGCGCAGGGTCTGTACTTTCCGCTATGGTTCGGCGCGCGTGGTTCGGCCATGATTGGCGGGGTTCTGTCCACCAATGCCGGCGGATCCAACGTTCTGCGCTATGGGTCCACCCGCGCGCTGTGCCTTGGGCTTGAGGTGGTTCTGGCCGATGGCCGCGTGCTGAACCTGATGAGCGAGCTGCACAAAGACAATTCCGGCTATGATCTGAAGCAAATGTTCATCGGGGCCGAAGGCACCTTGGGCGTGATCACCGCCGCCGTGATGAAACTGGTTCCCAAACCCCGCGCCTATGCCACGGCAATGCTGGCGGTCCGTTCCCTGCCCGATGCCTTGGTTTTGCTCAACCGGCTGCAAACCGCGACGGGCGGCATGATCGAAGCGTTTGAATACATGCCCGACACCTATATGCACCGCCTTGCACAGGTGCGCCCCGATATTCGCCAACCCTTCGCGCCGATCCACCCCGTCAACATCCTTGTCGAATTGGGCGCAACCCGGCCTGATGATGCCACCGCTTCCGCGGATGGCAGCCTGCCCGTCACTGCCCTGTTGGAATCGACCCTTGCCCAGATGATGGATGAGGGCATGGTTCTGGATGCCGAAATCGCCCAATCCGATGCGCAGCGTCTGGCCCTGTGGAAACGGCGCGAACTGGCCTCTGACATCATGCAGGCCGTTCAACCCTCCATCGACACCGATATCTGCCTTCCGCTTGACAAGATTCCCGCGTTTCTGGACCGCATCCATACCCGACTGACCGACCTCGACAGCGGGGCCCGCACGGTCACCGTCTCGCATTTGGGCGATGGGAACTTGCATTTTTCTGTCTTTCCATCTCATCACGATGACGCCTTCCACGATACGGTGGTCGGCGCGGTCGAAGACGAGGTGGCCTATTTTCACGGCTCCTTCAGCGCCGAACATGGCGTGGGGTTGATGAAACTGAACTCGATGGCGCGGCGCAAATCCCCGGTGGCGCTGGATGTGATGCGGGCCATCAAGGCCGCACTGGATCCTGACAATCGCATGAACCCCGGCAAGGTGATCCCGAAGGTGGCGCAGACGTGAATGTAATTGCCCTGGTCGCGCGCACGCCGATCTTCCGAACGCTGTTCTTGACGCTGGTCTGCCTTGGGGCCTTCAACGCCTCCATCTATCCCTATCAGTCGCTGATCGCGATCAAACACATCGGCCTGACCCCCGGCGATTTTGCCCTGATCTTGATGGTGGCCTCTTTTGTGAATGTGGCGGCAGCGGTATTGCTGGGGATTTTGGCCGATCAAAAGGCCAACCGCCGTCAAACCGCGCTCGTCTGCGCCTGCGCGGGCGTGCTTGCTGCCGTTTTGATGATTGTCGTGCCCGGGCCGGTAGCGCTCGTTCTGACCAGCGCCATTCTTTTGCCTTTGGCGCAGCCCTTGTATGGCCAGATTTTCGCGCTCACCCGTCTGGCCAGTCAGGGCCACGAGGCGCAGGCCGACGGGCTGCAATCGGTCATCCGCTCGGCCCTGTCGGCCGCCTTTCTGGTGATGCTGCTGTTTTGGACCTTCGCCTTCCGCGAAGGCGTGTCCGAAATGCACATCTATCTGTCTGCCGCTGCCGCCAGCCTTGGGGCCGTCTCCTTGATCATCTGGGCTTGGCCGCGCGATGGGGCCACCTTGTGGGAAGACCGCCCGTCCGGGCTGAACCTACCCGAGGCGCTGCGTCAGATCGGGCGGCCCCATATCGCGCTGCGTTTCTTTTGCATGGGCGCCATCAACGCTTCGGGCGGGCTTTACATGGCCACGATCAGCCTTGTGTTCGATGCCTCGGCCCTGCGCGATGCCTCGGATGTCGCGCTTTACGTGGGCATGGTCGCGGGCTGGGAAATTCCGTTCATGCTGCTGCTGCCGCGCATCATCACCCGGTTTCGCCGCGCCGACATGATCGCCTTTGGCGCAGCCACCTATGTTATTCATCTGATGGCTCTGCATTTTGTCGCCGACACGCCCTTTTTGTGGGTCATGCCCTTTTTTGCCGGGCTGGGCGGGACGGCCCTGATCACCCTGCCCATCACCTATTACCAATCCCTGATGGAAGGCACGCCCGGCGCCGCATCCAGCCTGATGGCCGTGCAAAAGCTGGTTTCGGATGGCTTGGTCGCGGCCTGCTTTGCGCTTGGCATGGCCTTTTGGGGGCTGACAGCGGTGGCCGTGATGGGAACGGTCTTGTCGCTTGTCGGATCGGCCCTGCTGGTCTTGGCTGACCGCGGCCGCTGGCTGATGCCAAAGGGCGCCGCATGAACGCCGTCATCCTGCTTTGGCGCGATCCCATTTTGCGGCTGGCCGCCGGCCTGATGATCATGAACGGCACCCTTTGGGCCAGTTTCGGGCCCTTCGTGGCGCTTTTGGCGGTTGAAACCTTCAAACTGGGCGATCGGGGCTATGCGGCGGTGATGGTTGTGGCCACGCTTTTGGGTGTTCTCGCCTCGCTTGCCATCGGAATCCGCGCCGACCAAAAGGCCAGCCGCCGCCGCATTGCCATTGCCACCTGCGCAGCGGCTGTGGGCGGTCTGCTGCTGATGACGGTCTTGCCAAGCACCCTCAGCTTTATCGTCTTTCATGCCCTGATCATGCCGGTTTCCTCAACGATCTTCGGTCAGATCTTCACCTTGACCCGGCTTGCCGCCGCCCAATATGCCGAACAAGACCGCCAAGCGGTCGTGGCCGCCATCCGCGCAGCCGTGTCGCTGCCCTTCGTGATCGTTTTGCCGCTGTTGTCGTTGGCGATGAACCGGGGCGTGCCGCTGACCGCCATCTACCCGATGGCCTTGGTGTTTTCCGTCATCATGGCGGCGATGGTCTATCGGTCTTGGCCCGCCGATTCCCAGGCCCGCTGGGAAGACAAACCCTCGGGCCTGTCCCTGCGCGCGGCGCTCAAGGAACTGACGGACCCCGGCCTTGCCCTGCGGATCGCGGCCTTGGGGGCGGTCGCCTCGATGCCGGCCCTTTACGTGATGACGCTGGCCCTGATCCTGACACAGATCGGCGGGCGACCCGACGCAGACCCCGGCCTGTTCTTCGGCCTCGTCGCCGGAGGAGAGGTTCCCTCCATGCTGCTGATGGCCTTTGCCGGGCGCTTCGTGGCGCGGTTGCCGTTGATCCTGATCGGATCCGCCCTCAGCGCGGTGTTTCTGCTGGCCCTGCCGCTTTTGGCCGCCAGTCCCGCCGTCTGGATCTTGATCCTGCCCCTTGCACTGGCGCATGGCGTGCTGCTGCCCGTTCCCATCACTTATCTGCAAGACCTTCTGTCCAACCGTCCGGGCACGGGCGCGGCCCTGATGGCGCTGCAAGGACTGATCGCAAACATTCTGGCCGCCGCCGCCTTTACCGCCGGAACATGGATCTCGGGCTATTCCTTGGTGATGGTCTTTGGCGCCATCATCGGCGTTGCGGGCGCGGTTCTTTTGTGGGCACTGGACCACAAGGCAGACCACCGGGCCGGCCGATAGGTCACCCATGTTGACTTACCCCCAAAAGCCAACCAAATTTCCGACCAAATCGCAGGAGAAGACCATGCAATGGGCAAACGTACTGGCCACGCGGACATCGCGGATGAAGGCCTCGGAAATCCGGGAATTGCTAAAGCTTTTGGATCAGCCCGACATCATTTCCTTTGCGGGCGGAATCCCTGATCCCGCGCTCTTTCCCAAAGAGGCGTTCCGCGATGCCTATGCCGATGCCTTGACAGATGCCACCGCCACCGCCGCCCTTCAGTATTCGGTGTCCGAAGGCTACAAGCCGCTGCGCGAATGGATCGCGGCCGAAATGGCGAAAATCGGCGTTCCCTGCGGCATCGATAACATCCTGATCACCTCAGGCTCGCAGCAGGCGCTGGATTATCTGGGCAAGCTGATGATCTCGCCGCAAGACACGATCTTGCTGGGATGGCCAACCTATCTGGGCGCCTTGGGGGCCTTCAACGCTTATGAGCCGACCTATGACCGGTTGGATCCCGGATCGAACCGCGCCCCGGCCGATTTTGCGGCCACCGCAGATGCGGCGGGCGGGCGGGTGAAATTCGCCTATCTGTCCGTCGATTTCGCCAATCCGACAGGTGAAACCTTGGGCCGCGAGGCGCGCGAGGCGGTGATAGATCTCGCCGATGCGATGGATATCGCCGTTGTCGAAGACGCGGCGTACCAAACGCTGCGCTATGACGGCGATGCGATCCCACCGATTCTGGCGCTTGAAATTGCCCACAAAGGCACGATCGAGGCGTGCCGGACGCTGTATTGCGGATCCTTTTCCAAATCGCTTGCACCGGGCCTGCGCGTGGGCTGGGTCTGCGGCGCTTCCGAAGTGATCAGCCGTCTGGTGTTGATGAAACAAGCCGCCGATCTTCATTCGGCCACGATCAACCAGATCGTCACCCATCACGTCGCCTCGCGCGGGTTTGACGCCCATGTTGCCACCCTGCGCGGCACCTATCAGGCGCGGCGCGACCATCTGCTCAAGGCACTCGCGCGCGAAATGCCCGCAGGCGTCACTTGGACACAGCCCGAAGGCGGCATGTTCGTCTGGCTGACCCTGCCCGCCCATCTGGACGGGGCGGATCTTTTGGCAAAATCGATCAAGACCGAACGGGTGGCCTTTGTTCCGGGACGCGCCTTCTTTGCCGATGGATCCAACGGCAACACGCTGCGGCTGTCGTTTTCCTGCGCCAGCGAGCCTGCGATTGACGAAGGGATGAAACGACTGGGACGGCTCATCGCCGCCGAGATCGCCGCGTGATCCCGCTTTGGGCCGGTGCGGCGCTGATCGGCGCGCTGGCCCAAACGGGGCGCAATGCCACACAGGCTGGCCTGACGCGGGCCCTTGGCACCATCGGCGCCACGCAGGTGCGCTTTCTGTTCGGCCTGCCCTTCGCGATCCTCTTTCTGCTGGGCGTGGCCTTTGCCACCGCCGAACCGGTGCCATCCCTGACCGCCGCCACCTTAGGCTGGACGTCTTTTGGGGGGTTGGCCCAGATCGCGGGCACCGCCTTGATGTTGCAAGTGATGAAATCGGCGGCCTTCGGCGTGACCACCGCCTGGCTGAAGATCGAACCCGTCATGGTCGCGCTGATCGCCGCGCTGGCGCTGGGCGATCCTTTGACGCTGCCCGTTCTGCTGGCCATCGGCATCGCCGTTCTGGGGGTGGTGATCATGACGCTGAAACCCGGACAGGGCCGGGCGATGTTCACCGATGCCCGGCCAGCGGGCTTGGGGCTTTTGGCGGGGCTGTTCTTCGGGCTGGCCGCGATCGGGTTTCGCGGCGGAATCCTGTCACTGGAATCGGGCGGCTTTTTGATACGGGCAACCGTCACCCTCGTGCTGGCGCTGGCGGTTCAAACCAGCGTGCTGATGGTCTGGATGCTGGCGCGCGACCGGGCGGCACTGGCCGGATCCTTTCGCGTCTGGCGCGCCTCCTTGGGGGCGGGGTTTCTGGGCGCCTTTGCGTCAGAGTTCTGGTTCATCGGATTTTCCCTGACCTCGGCCGCAAACGTGCGCACCTTTGCCTTGATCGAGGTGATCTTTGCCCAAATCGTTGCGCGCTACTGGTTTGCCCAAAAGACAAGCGCGCGGCAATTGGGGGGCATGGGGGTTATCGTGCTGGGCGTGGGGGTTTTGCTGCGGCTGCACGCCTGATCCTGCCCGCGCCCCTGCAATTCGCCGCTGCTAAACCGGCAGAACCCAGATCGCCAGAAACGGCGCATCCCCGGCGCGCATCGCATGGCGGATCCCGGGAACATTATGCACCGTGCCGCCCACACCGGGGCTGACCCATGCCGCATCGCCGTGCCAAAATTCACCGGGGGACAGGACCAGATACACCTCTTCGGGCGCGTGGTCATGGTCAGGATAGCGCGTACCCGGCGCCATCAGGCTGATCCCAACCCACAGATCTTCGCGCGATTCCATCGCATTTGGACCCAGAAGAAAGCAATTGGCGTGGGCTTGGGCAAAGCCGTCACTCGCGGTCGGCCCGATGGCTTTGCGCGTGGTCCAAACCAGATCCGGGGCAAGATCTGCCAAGGCACGCGCCAGATCCCCCAAGGCATCCTTGCGCGGCAGAAGCGGCGCAAGCGCGGCCCCAAGCCCCTGCGTGACGGGCAACACTTCCCCAACGGGGGTGCCCGGCGTGCCCGGCCGCGCAGCGGCGGCGAAGACCCGGTTGGCGGCGCTGCGGGCCTGCGCAGGCAGCTCGGCCGCATCAAAGGCCGCCTTCAGCGCCCCGATAAACTGCTGCAACCTTGCACTGCGCATTCAGCCCCCCATCGCGACAGGACGCGCGCCTTTGGCCCAAGCCTTCAGGCACAGCAGTTCCGCGGCAATCATCGCCGCCGCATTCGATGTCATTTCCGCATGATCATAGGGCGGCGACACCTCGACCACGTCCATGCCCACAAAATCGGCCCCCTTCAACGCCCGCAAGATCGACAAGGCCTGAAAACTGCTCAACCCGCCGGGAACCGGCGTGCCCGTGCCGGGCGCGGCCGACGGGTCAAGACAGTCGATGTCAAAGGTCAGATAGGCCGGACCGCCCCCGATCCTGCTTCGAATAAGATCGGCCACAGCCTGCGGCTCTGACTGATGCACCTGCGCGGCGTCCACAATGGTCATGCCGTGGCTCTGCTCGCCGTCAAAACAGGTGCGAATACCCACCTGAACCGATCTGTGCGGATCGATGATCCCCTCTTGAACGGCATAATAGAACATGGACCCATGGTCGATCCGCCCTCCGGCATCAGGTTCGACATCGCGGTGGGCATCGAACTGCACCAAGGCCAAGGGCCCGTATTTCGCGGCATAGGCGCGCAAGGTGGGATAGGTCGTGAAATGATCCCCGCCCAGGGTCAGCGTGGCCGCCCCCGCGCCAATGATCCCGGCAATATGCGCCTCGATGGCGGCCGGAATTTCGGCCGGAAGGCCCCAATCAAAGGCGCAGTCGCCATAATCCACCGTCGCCAGCCAGTCAAACGGGTCAAACCGCCATGGCCAGATCGGCCCCCAGGAATGTTGCGCAGACGCCCGGCGAATGGCTTCGGGGCCAAATCGGGTGCCCGGACGGTTCGACACCGACAGATCAAAAGGCACCCCGGTGATCGCCACATCAACGCCCGTCAGATCGCGGCTGTATTTGCGGCGCATGAACGACAAGGCCCCGGCATAGCTGGCTTCGACATAGCTTCCCGTCAAACGCTGGCGCCGAAAGGCCGCATCGTTCAACTCTTCGCCCACGTCCTTTGACATTCACCCCTCCTGCCACAGGGCGCCCAGCATCTCGCGCAGGGCGGCCAAAGCCTCGTCCTTGTCCTCGCAGGCGCCAAGACCCACCAAGGCGGATGTGGCAAACCCGAATTTTGCCGATTTTGCCGGATCAATCTCGATCAACAAACCCTGCGCGGTCAAGCGGACCGCACGCAGCGCCGCATCGGCCCCAAAAGCCTCGTCCCCCAGTTCAAACCACACTGCCCCCCCGCCAAGCGGTTGGCGGAACAAGACATAGGCCTCATCCTCTTCCTCGCCCTGCGCAAACCCGATGAACAAAGCCCCCTCTTCGGGGTCTTCCACGACCGAGGCATAGGCCGCCTTGAAACTGATATCCGCCATGCCGGGTCCTTTCAGCTGCGCCAGAATAACCAAAGGGCCACGGCCACCAGCGCCAGCGCCATGATGCGCCGCGCCAGCGTCAGACGGGCCGGATCAGACAGCACCCCCCGGGCCGCGCCCGCCGCCGCCACGATGGCCGCGTGAATGACCGAAGCGATGCCCACATAGATGCCCGAAAAGCCGACCGTCGTCAGGCTTGTGGCAGACGGCGGCAAAAAGCCCGGCAGGATCGCCACGAAAAACACCGCCGCCTTGGGGTTCAGCAGGTTGGTGATCAGCCCCTGACGGAAATACCGCCAGTCGCTTTGCCCCAAACGCCCGGCCTTTTCCTGATCTGCCCCGCTCCAGGCCTCCCAGGCAAGATACAAAAGATAAACAAAACCAGCCCAACGCAGCGCCTGATAGGCCAATGGCTGCGAGGCCAGCACCGCCGCCATCCCCAAAGATGCCGCAATCCCCATCACCCCAAGCCCCAAGGTCACCCCCGCCACGGCCGCAAAGCCGCGCGCGCGCCCTTCGGTGGCCGCCAAAAGGGCAAGCCAGGCCATATTGGGGCCCGGCGTCAGTTCAACCACCAACGAGGTCAGGGCCAGCGACAGCGCCAGATCCAAGGTGGCCATGGCCTACATCCCCGCCAGAAGGCCGACCAGAAATCCGATCTCACCGGTGATCTGCACCGCACCCAGACAATCGCCGGTATAGCCGCCCAGCCGCGGCTCATAGACCCTGCGCAGCACAACATGCGCTGCCGTCAAACCCAGCGCGCCGCCGATCCCTGCCCAAAAGCCCAAAAAGGGCCAGCAGACCAGCGCCGCAATCGCCCCGGTGATCAAGGCCCGCTGCAACACGGCATCGGCCATATCCCCCGCCACAGCCGATCCGGCACCCTGCGCGCGCACATAATCCGCCCCAACCATCGCCCGCGTCATCGAGGCGCGCGATACCGCCCCCCCCGCGATCAAGGCAAAGGGCACGGCCCAGATCGGCATCACGGCCAAGGCCGTTACCCGCAGCGCCAGCGCCATGCCCAGTCCGATGGCCCCGAAGGCACCGATACGGCTGTCGCGCATGATCTCCAGCGCGCGCTCGCGGTTGCCCCGCCCGCCCCCAAGACCGTCACATAAATCGGCAAAGCCGTCTTCGTGCAGCGCACCGGTGATCAAAAGCGCACCGGATACCGCGATCAGGGCCGCCACGGCCTGCGGCAGAACCAAGGCACAAACCCCAAAGACCACGGCCGAAAGGGTGCCAATCCCAAGACCCACCGCCGGGTACCAGCCGGGGCTGCGCTTCATCGCGGCGTCCGAATAGGCAATCTCGGATGGCCACGGCAGACGGGTCAGAAACTGCAGCGCCAGCAGAAAACTTGGGGCCTCCGCCGCGAACCTGCGGTTCAGGTCCATTTGGCCACCGGCGGCAGGCTCATCAGCACGGCCGTCGCATCATGCCCCGATTCAAGACCGAACTTGGTGCCCCGGTCATAGACAAGATTGTATTCGGCATACAATCCGCGGTGAATAAGCTGCGCCTCGCGGTCAGCCTCGGTCCAGGGCCGCCCCAGATGCTTTTGCGTCAAAGGCAAGAAAGCCGGCAGAAAGGCGCGGCCCACATCCTGCGTAAAGGAAAAGTCCGCCTCCCAATCCCCGGTGGCCAGATCATCGTAAAAGATCCCGCCCACCCCGCGCGCCCGGCCGCGGTGCGGCACAAAGAAATACTCATCCGCCCAAGCCTTGAACCGCGGATAATACCCCGCGTCATGGGCATCGCAGGCGGCCTGCATCTGGGCGTGAAAATGCGCCGTATCTTCGGCATATTCCAGACAAGGGTTCAAATCCGACCCCCCGCCAAACCACGATGCACCCGGTGTCCAGAACATGCGGGTGTTCATATGCACGGCCGGACAATGCGGATTGACCATGTGCGCCACCAAGGAAATCCCGCTGGCCCAGAACTGCGGATCGGTATCCATCCCCGGCACACCGCGCGCCGCCATGGATTTTTGGGCACGTGCGCCCAGATGGCCATGAACCATCGACCAGTTCACGCCCACTTTTTCAAACACCCGGCCGCCGCGCATCACACTCATGATCCCGCCGCCGCCATCTTCGCGTGTGGTCGGTGTCACCTCGAATCGGCCCGGCTCACCGGGGCCGTCAAACGCGTCTTCCAGCCGTTCAAAGGCGGTCACGATGTCATCACGCAGCGCCCGGAACCACCCCGAGGCCCGCGCTTTCCTATCTTCTACCCTGTCCGACATCTTCGTCCGCCCCATCGCTTTGTCTTGGTCTGACCCAATCCCTAGCATCCCGCACGGCCGGTCTCAACGGCCCTGCGTAAACTCTATGCAGATGGGTTGATATGGCATAGCAAGGCCAAGTGCCGATACTCGTCCCTACCCTTCCTGTGTGAGTCGCCCATGAAACGCCTGCTTCTTCCTGCCCTGTTCGCTCTTGCCGCCTGCGGCACCCCGCAAGAAAACTGCATCTACGGGGCCACCCGCGATGCCCGCGTCGTCACCAACCTGATTTCGCAAACCGAAGCGAACATCGCCCGCGGCTACGGCCTTGAAAAAACAATCGAGATGAAGACCGAATGGGTGGATTGCACGCCCCTGCCGACCGAGGATAACCCAACACCAAAGCCCCACATGTGCTTTGATGAGGTGCCGACCGAAGTGACCCGTCCCGTCGCCCTTGATCTGAATGCTGAAAAGGCAAAATTGGCCAGTCTGCGCCAGAAACAGGCCGCGCAGGCGGCGCAAAGCAGCGCCATCGTGGCCGAATGTCAGGCCTTGTATCCGGAATGATCGGCGCAGGCCCCGGGGCCTCAGCGCCCCCAAAGCCACTCTGACAGCCGCGCGAACAGGCCCGCCCTCACGGTGCGGGCCGGGGTCAATTCGTCTTCTTGAACCGACCAATGCCCAAGTTGCAGCGGCGCCAGCACGGAATGCAATTCGTTCGAGGTTTCGATGCCCTCAGCCGCGTCGAACAATGCATCGATTGGCAAATCGACCGGATCCACCTCCATCGGCACATAGACATAGGCCCCATGCGGCGCTTCTTGGTGCGGATAGATCACAACCATCAACCCGCTTTGGGCAAGCCCGAACAGAAAATCCGCACCGCGCGGCGTCAGATCTGACAGGCGCACCAAACAGGCCAGTTCCCAAAACTCGCCCGCCTCGGCCTCGGCAAGATCTGCAAGCCCTGACACTTCGGCCGCAACCCCATCGCCAAGGTCGATCTGCCAGGCCCCCAGATCATCCAGTTCGGCCCCAAAGGTTTCCAGCAGCGTCAACGCGCCCCGGGCGTCGCCCCCCCCGGGGGCCCCGCCCAAAAACGATTTCAGATAGACGTCCAGTGCCATGGGCTTTCGTTCCACAAAAGTCGCAAAAAAGCTAATCCGAAAGTCCGCCGTCCCTCAGGCGCGGGCCCGCCCCTAAACAAGGTCGCCAGACAGCCCCTTGTCAATAAGCGCGATGGTCTCACTGATGCCATACAGCGCCACGAACCCGCCAAAGCGCGGCCCGTCACTGGCGCCCAACAGCACCTCGTACAGCGCCTTGAACCAATCGCGCAGCGGATCAAACCCATGATCCTTGCCCACGGCAAAGACCATGCTTTGCAAAGCCTCGTCGTCCAATCCGCCCTCCCACGCCAAAAGCCGCGCGCGCAGGTCTTCGATCGCGGCGCGCTCGACCTCGGTGGGCAAGCGGAAAACGCGGGTGGGGGCTATCTTGTCGGCAAAATAGCGCACCGCAAACCCGGCGGCCGCATCCAGATCGGGGTTGCCTTCCGGGCTGGCCTGCGGCGCGTAGCGGTTGATGAACCCCCAAAGTCCCTTGGCATCCGTCGCCCCCGCGACCGACGCAAGGTTCAGCAGCATGCCAAAGGTCACCACCATCTTGGATTCGGGCACATGGCCTCCGTGGATATGCCAAACCGGGTTGTTCACCTGACCGGCAGCATCCTGCGTGGGATAGGCGCGCAGCTGTTGGTGATATTCGTCCACCGCGCGCGGAATCACATCGAAATGCATCCGCTTGGCGGTTTTGGGCTTTTGGTACATGAAATAAGACAGCGATTCCGTGGCCGCATAGGTCAGCCATTCGTCGATGGTCAGCCCGTTGCCCTTTGACTTTGAAATCTTCTGGCCTTGATCGTCCAAAAACAGCTCATAAGTCATATGGTTCGGCTTGCGCCCGCCCAGTGCCTCGCAGATGCCGTCATAGATGGGCGTGTTGGTGGAATGATCCTTGCCATACATTTCAAAGTCCACACCCAAGGCCGCCCAGCGCGCACCAAAGTCCGGCTTCCACTGCAGCTTCACATGCCCCCCCGTCACCGGCAGCGTCCACTCGCGGCCCGTCTCGTCGTCAAAGGTGATGGTGCCATCCTTGGCATTCACTTCTTTCATCGGCACATACATCACCCGGCCCGTCTCGGGGTGGATCGGCAGAAAGCAGGAATAGGTTTGCTGGCGCTCTTCGCGCAAACTGGCCAGCATGATTTCCATGATCCGGTCATAGCGTTCGGCAGCCAGACGCAACGTATCGTCGAACTTGCCCGATTTATAGAACTCGGTGGCGCTGATGAACTCGTACTGAAATCCAAAAGTATCCAGAAACCGGCGCAGCATGGCATTGTTGTGATGGCCAAAGCTTTCGTATTCCCCATAGGGGTCCGGCACGCTGGTCAGTGGCTTTTGCATGTGCTGGCGCAGCATCTCTTGATGCGGCACATTCTCGGGCACTTTGCGCATGCCGTCCACATCGTCGGAAAAGCAGATCAGACGGGTCGGAATATCCGAAATCACCTCAAAGGCGCGGCGGATCATGGTGGTCCGCGCCACCTCGCCAAAGGTGCCGATATGCGGCAAACCCGACGGGCCATAGCCGGTTTCAAACAGCACATAGCCCTTTTCCGGTGCCTTTTTTTCGTACCGTTTGAGCAGGGCGCGCGCCTCTTCAAAGGGCCAAGCCTTCGATGTCAGTGCCGCGTCGCGCAAGGTGCTCATATCAGATCCTCTCGCGGCCCCCTTGGCCGCTGGTCGCCCGTCTAGTGTGATCCGCACCAAGGGTCAATATTTGCGGGGCTTTTCCGCCTTCTACGCCCTGCGCCGGCCGGTGCTCTCTTGTCGCGCGGTCCCGGCGCGCCTACATTCGCCCCCGTGATGTGAACCGGAGCCCGCGCATGACCGTCTCGACCCCCGCTATGTCCCTGCAAGATGCGCTGATCGCGGTCATGGTGGCCTCTTCCGCCTCGGATGAAAACATGCGCACCGCAGAACTGGTGGCCATTCAGCGCATGGTCAACCACATGCCCGTCTTTGCCGATTACGATGCCGATCGCATTCGCCGCGTCAGCCAGATCGTCTTTGATCTGTTCGAAGAAGAGGATGGGCTGGACGCTTTGTTCGGCCTGATCCGCGAGGCGCTGCCAGACCGTTTGAACGAAACCGCCTATGCACTGGCCTGCGATGTGGTGACCGCCGACGGCAAGCACAACGAGGTTGAACTGCGGATGCTCGAAGAAATCCGCGAGGAATTGTCGATCGACCGTTTGCACGCCGCCGCCATCGAATGGGGCGCACGGGTGCGCCACATGACCCCTTGATCCTTTAGGGGCCTGCTGCGGATCGGGCCCGGCAAGGCCCCGATCCTGCGCCGGGGCCTTGTGGTCATTGGGTAAGTCTCAGTTCTCGCCGCCCTTGCGCGGGGGTTTGCCCGCAGCAAGATCCTTGGCCTGCTGAACCCAGTCCTCGCGCGTGGCGCGACCTTTGAAATCTTCCAGATTCTCGTCCACCCAAGCCACATCCTTGGCCGTCCATGCCGCCATCTGGTCAAAGTGGTAAAAGCCCAGCTTGTGCAACAAGGCCTCCATCTTCGGACCAACCCCCTTGATCAGCTTCAGATCGTCCGCCTTGCCGCCGCGCGGCGCGGACAAAGTTGTGGGTTTGGCAGGGGCCTGCGGCGCCGAAACTGCGGCACTTGGGGCTTCGGCCTTGGCCTTGGCCGCAGCGGGTTTCGCGGCGGGTTTTGCGTCGGCCTTTGCCACCGGCTTCGCGGCGGCTTTTGCGGCCGGCTTGGCAGCCGTCCCGGTCACCGCTGCGCCAGCGGCAGCAGGCGCCGCCGCGCCATTCAGCCCCGCGCCTGACCCCGATCCTGATCCATTGGCAGAACCCGCCGAAGGCGCGGGCGCCGATGTCAAAAACGATGCGGCAGACCCTTCGGCTGCAGAAGCCTGCGCCGAACGGGTCGGCGCGCCAGACATCTGCCCTGCCCCGAAAGCCTCGGCACTTGCCGCCTCTGCCCGCGCGCTCAACCGGGCCTGCGCCGCATCAGCCGCCGCCTTGGCAGCCGTCACATCCCCCTCCAGCGCCGAAATCCGGCTGGCCTGCACGCGGGCGCTTGATTGGCACGCGTCCAGATCGGCCCGCAGACGATCCTGCGCAGCGCTGTCGGCGGCCGAAACAACCCGGCGGCCCCAGATCAGCCAGCCCACCAGCAGCCCCATCAAGGCCGCCAAGATCAGCAACCCCCAGATTTCCGACAGCAAAAAGCCCCAGCGGTGAAACATCTTGATACTCCTTACTCAGGGGCCGCACACAGGCGCACCCGGTGTGAACCCTATTGCGACCAAACAATCGTGGTGCGCCGGTTTTGCGCGCGTCCCGCCTCGGTGGCATTGTCCGCGATGGGCACCGTGTCCCCAAACCCTTGCGCCCTCAGCGCGCCCGCCGGAACGCCGCGCGCAATCAACTCTTTGCGCACCGCAACCGCCCGGCGCTGCGACAGGCCCAGATTGTCGGCCACATTCCCCTGACTGTCGGTATGGCCGCCGATTTCGGCCTTCAGGCCCACCTCTTCGGCACAGCGCACAATGTAAGACCCCAAGGTGTTGATCACCGCCACGGCAGTGCCGTCCAGGGCGTCAGAGCCCGATTGAAATTCAATCCGCGCGCCGTTCAGCACCGCGTCCACACTGCGCTGGCAGCCCGCATGGCTCAGGTCAAACTGCGGCACCTCCAGCCAGAACCCCCCCATGAACCTTTGGGTCAATCCCGTCGCGGCATTGACGCGCACCGCCCCGTTTTCACGCGCCGCGTCATCAGACGCGACCACCACCTCAAAGCCCGGCATCGCCCCGGCAAGACCCGATTGCAACGCGGCCGCATCAAGACCCGCCGACGCCGTGGCGTCGATCATCGGCCCCTGCGGGCGCATGCTGACGGTCAGGCGTTCAAACTGGCCCATCATCCCCTTCAAACCGGAAAAGACGGCCACATCGCCCGCCTCGCCCAAAAGGCCCTGTGTGGCATCGCTGATGATGGCCGGAAGACCCACGGTCAGGGCCAGCGCCCCCACATCCAGCCCGGGCGGCAATTTACCCGACAACCGCGCGCCTTCTGTGGCCGAATAGACCAGATCATAAGCGGCCGGCGTGCCATCATCCAACAAGGTCAGATCCACTTGGGCAGACCCGGCGGGCAAACCTGCCAGCGCCGCTTGAACGGCCGCCGCCTGATCGGGCCCCAGAACTTCGCCGCGCAGCGTCAAGGCACCATCGCTCAGCGTCAGGCCGCCGTGGGTCATGGGGCCCAGCGCCGCCAGCCCGGCCTTGGCCAGATCGGCCCACCCCGCCGGGGCCCCCGCCGCAAGGGTCAATCCCGCCGCCGCATCGCCCAAAATCGCCGCCAGATCGGCGCGCGCCGCCTCGGTGTTGACAAACCCGCTGCCGCTCAGCGCCCCGTCCGGCGCCTTGTCGGCCTGCAAGGTAAAGGGGCTGACGGTTTCCAGCACCGTCACGTCCTGCGTGATCACCCTCTGCCCCGGCACGGCCATCAGGGCCGCCATGATCCGGTCGCGCTCCGCGTCGCCATCCAGCGTGCCCGTCACATGAATGTCGCGGCCCGATACCTCGGCCTGTGCCCCATGCACAGAACCGGCCATCACCTGCGCCGCGGCCGCCATGATTTTTTGCTGCATCTGCGGGGCGTGCACGGATCTTGCCCAAAGACCCAGAACCAGAACACCCAAAGCCAGAACCAATATGCCGGCAGATTTCCGCACAATAATACCTCACCGAAAAATAACTTGCGAAATGCTTAACGGGCGCATCGGGGCGATCAAGGAAAAGTTTTGCAATCTGGCCGGGAAAATCGAAAATCAGGCGCTAAAGATAGGCCTTGGCCCAAGAGGCAATGACCTGCCCCTGCATCCGCCTTGCCCGCTTGACCCAAGGCCCAGCCCCTTCGGGATCTTCGCGCAGATCCACGGGCACCGCCTCGCGGCGCGGCACATCGCCCGAAAACATCGCAAAGGTCAGCGCCTGATCTTGGGCATCGCGCACATAGCCCGCCAAGGCCGAGACAAAATTCATCGTCCCGCTCTTGGCGTGAACCCGGGTTGCGGCGGCCTTTTGTTCGGCGCCGTCGGTATCGGCCAACCCGGTTTCGCGCATCAGGTTTTCCAAAAGCCCGCCGTGCCGCTGCCCCTTGGCCCGCTGGAGCAGGGCCAGCATGTCCCGCGCCGTCACTCGGTTGGCCGAATTCAGACCGCTGTGATCGTGCAGGCTGATCCCCACCCCCAACTCGCGCCGCGCCCAAACCGTCATCGCCGCGCCAGACCCCTCCAGAGTGCCCGCTTGGCTGGCGGTCAGGCCCACGACCTCGGCCGTCAGGTTCGTGGAATAGCGCAGCATATCCTTCAGCACCGCCGCCAGCGCATCCCCCCGATGCGCCACGATCTCGCGCGCGCCCTCGGGCAGATCGCGCAGCCGTGTCGGCTTTGGCAACGCGATCCCCTGCGCGCGGGCCAGTGCCGCAAAAGCCTCCCCCACATAGGCGGAAGGATCGCGCACCGGAATCCAGCGGCTTCCTGCGTCATTCAACGCGGTCTGCGCCACCGTCCAAAGGTCTCGGTCATCGGCGCGCTGATAGGTGAAGATCGGCAGATCCCGCGCGGCGATGGTCACCTGCGCCGTGCTGACGGGGGGGCGAAACCGCTCGCCCCGCGCGTCCAGCGCCGTGGTCCAGCCAGATCCGGCCTTGGCCCATTCAAAATGCACCCGGTTATAGTTCAAGATCAGCCCCGACAGCGCCGGATTATAACCAACCTGCTCGGGCTGATCGCGCACCAGCCTTTCGCGGTAAGGAACAGCGCCGTCCACCAACACAAAACGCCCCGTCACCTGCCGCAATCCCGTCGCCGCCAGCGCCGCCACAAGATCACCCAACTGATCACTGTCCAGGTTCGGATCGCCCCCCCCCACCAGCACCAGATCGCCGTCAAGCCGGCCCTTGGTGACTGGTCCGATGCGCATCACGCGAGTTTCAAACCGATGCTCGGGGCCCAGTTTTTCAAGGGCGTACAGCGTCGTCACAACCTTGGCGACCGACGCCGGCGGCATCGCGGTATCCGCATGGCGTTCGGCCAGCAGCGCCGTCTCCCCCAGACGGGCCACGGCAAAGCTGACCTCGCCGCCCAGCTTCGCCGCCCGGATCAGCGCCTCGGCCTGCGCGCCGCTGCCCCGCTCCGGCCGGGGCTGCGGCCGCAGCGAGGTGAGCGGCGCCAGACCGTCAAGCGCGGCCGTCTCTTGCCCCCACAAGGGCCGCGCCGCCGCGCCCAAAAGCCCCGCCATTACAGCACGCCGCGTCAGGGTCATGTCGGCGCTCCTGTCGTCCATTCCCCCTTGGCCCGAATGGCCGACGAGGACGCCCCGTTCAAAGGCAGGTTCACAAACACCCAGGCGGGCGCCGAGGTCCAGCGCAGGTTTTCGCCCCGCCCCACGCGCTTTTCGCGGTAAATCCGGGCCGCCACGCTGGTGCGCGCCGCCACGCCAGACCCCGGACGCGCCAGAACTCCCACGGGAACCGCGTTCAGGATCGTGCGCCAGCGCCCCCATTTGTGAAACTGCACAAGGTTATCGGCCCCCATCAACCACACAAAGGTAACCCCCGGGTAAAGTGCCTTCAGCCGCTGCACCGTATCGGCCGTCCGCACGGTGCCCAGCTTGGTTTCCAGCTCGGTGATCTTCACCCGCGGGTCGCGCATCACAAACCGCGCCCGCGCCAGACGCTCGGCCATCGGGGCCGGCTGGCGCGCTTTCAGCGGATTGGCCGGCGTGACCAGCCACCAGACCTGATCCAGCCCCATCCGTTTCAGCGCCTCATGCGTGATATGCACATGGCCCTCATGCGCCGGATCAAACGATCCGCCCAAAAGGCCGATGACCATGCCCTTCGTCGCAATGGGAAACCCTTGGCGCATACAGCCCCTCCACCCGGCTTGATTGCCCCGCCGCCGTTGCCCTTGTCCACAACAATCGCTACATGGGGGCGAACCCGTCTTTGCAGGAGATTCCCCATGGCCAGCTATCAGTATGTCTACCACATGGAAGGCGTGTCCAAGACCTATCCCGGCGGCAAGAAGTGCTTTGAGAACATCCACCTGAACTTTCTGCCCGGCGTCAAGATCGGTGTTGTGGGCGTGAACGGGTCGGGCAAATCGACCCTGCTCAAGATCATGGCCGGCATGGACACCGATTTCAAAGGCGAGGCTTGGGCCGCCAAGGGGGCCAAAGTTGGGTATCTGGCCCAAGAACCCCATCTTGATCCCGCGCTCGACGTGAAGGGCAATGTCATGCTGGGCGTGGCCAAGCAGACCGCCATTTTGGACCGCTACAACGAACTGGCCATGAATTACACGGACGAGACCGCCGACGAGATGGCCCAACTGCAAGACCAGATCGACGCGCAAAACCTGTGGGAACTTGAAGCCTCGGTTGGCGTCGCCATGGATGCCCTGCGCTGCCCGCCCGATGATGCCGATGTGGAATCGCTCTCCGGCGGGGAACGCCGCCGCGTCGCCCTGTGCAAACTGCTGCTCGAAGCCCCCGACATGCTGCTGCTGGACGAACCGACAAACCACCTCGACGCCGAATCCATCGCTTGGCTGCAAAAGCACCTGATCGCCTACAAGGGCACGATCCTGATCGTCACCCACGATCGGTATTTCCTTGATGACATCACCTCGTGGATCCTCGAACTCGACCGCGGCCGCGGCATTCCCTACGAAGGCAACTATTCGGCCTGGCTTGAGCAAAAGGCCAAGCGGATGATGCAAGAAGCCCGCGAAGACAAATCCAAGCAGAAAGCCTTGGAAAAAGAACTGGAATGGATCCGGTCCGGTGCCAAGGCCCGCCAATCCAAGGGCAAGGCCCGTCTGGCCCGCTACAACGAAATGGCCGGACAAACCGTGCTGGAACGCGCCTCCTCGGCGCAGATCATCATTCCCAACGGCGAACGCTTGGGATCCAAGGTCATCGAAGTTGTCGGCCTGAAAAAGCACATGGGCGACAAGCTGTTGATCGAAAACCTGTCCTTCACCGTGCCGCCGGGGGCCATCGTGGGCGTGATCGGCCCCAATGGCGCGGGCAAATCCACCTTGTTCCGCATGCTGACCGGCTCCGAAACCCCGGACGAGGGCGAAATCACCTTGGGCACCACGGTGCAACTGGCCTATGTGGATCAGTCGCGCGATGCGCTGGACCCGAACAAGAACGTCTGGGAAGAGATTTCGGGCGGCTCAGAAGTGATTCAATTGGGCGACATGCAGATGAACAGCCGCGTTTACACCGGGGCGTTCAACTTCAAGGGCACGGACCAGCAGAAAAAAGTCGGGCTTCTGTCGGGCGGGGAACGCAACCGCGTGCACATGGCAAAACTGCTGCGCTCGGGCGGCAACGTGCTGCTCCTCGACGAGCCGACGAACGATCTGGACGTGGAAACGCTGCAGGCGCTTGAATCCGCCATCGAAGAATTCGCCGGCTGCGCCATCATCATCAGCCACGACCGTTTCTTCCTTGACCGTCTGTGCACCCATATGCTCGCCTTTGAAGGCGACGCCCATGTCGAATGGTTCGAAGGCAACTTCGAAGCCTACGAACAGGATAAAATCCGCCGTCTGGGGCCAGATGCTCTGGAGCCGAAGCGGGCGAAGTATAAGCGGTTTAGTAGGTAAGGGGGCTTAGGTGAAAATAGCCCTTTGCATCGCACTGTGGTTGGGCGCTGCCTCTCCTGTGACGGCGCAAGACGATGAGACGACACGTCTGCTTGAGGATGTTGTAGCCCTCGATACGAGTTGTCGTGGCGGTTCAGGCAACTCAGAGGAGACTTGGAAGGCCTGCGGCGCTCGCGACTATGTCAGTTATCTTTTGTCCGAACGCGGGTACTGCTTTGGAAAAGAAGATCAGGCCGGTTTCGAGATGGAATGGCATGCTTGCACGGGCAATTCGTTCATAAGCAGCAAGCCCGATTTCGCCAGCCCCTAAGGGGCGGGGGGCATCCCTTGCCCCCCATCCCCACACAGGACCGCGCCCGACCTCGGGAAGGCGCGCCGCCGCTCGTTCTAGACAGTTTATCTCTCAACCCCTCCCACAGAATTTCTGCTGGCAACCGTTGCAATGCGCCCTCCCGGGGGGAGGTCGGGCGCGGCCCGGCGGCGCTAAAGCGCCTTTATTCCGGGCCAAGGGGGGTGATTGTGGCAAGCGCTCTGTCCGATCCGGCCCGCGCGGGCGGCGCTCCCCCCAACCTCGGCAGGACGCGCCGACACTCGGTCTAGGCCGTTAATCCCTCGCCCTGACGTTCTGCGGGAACTGTTGCAAACGCGCGCCCCCGGGGGCGGCTGGCCCCGAGGGTTCCGAGGGCAAGGGCAAACCGCAGGCCGTAAGGTGGGGGTTCTTCGCCAAGGTGTTGCACCTCGTCCAAGCCAAGCACTTCCCCCATCCCTCGCCAAATTTGATTTCAATCGACTGCGGCCTTCGGCGTTCCGTCTCCAGCCGTTGGACCGAAAGCAAGCCGCAGCAGCCTGCGTCGACATCGACAAAGGGAACCAAACCCAAAGCGCCGCGTTGATCATGACACGTCACCCAAAGGAGACTGCCATGAAAGGCATCATCGCTTACGTCCTCGGAGTTCCGCTGCTTGTGATCGTCCTTCTTTATCTGACCGACGTGTTCTGACGGGCCGTGCGCCCACCGCCGCCAGTCTTAACAATCGGTTAAATTCGAAGACTAACGAGCTGACTTCAAAAGATAAAATAAATGTCCCGACTCGGGACGCCCCTAATAACCGTACTGGCACAGCTTGGCCCGGATCGGCTTGCGGGCCACAAAATCCTTTTCGGCGAACTGGCCCACATCCAGCATCGTCTCGTCCCAAACGATGCTGCCCGGATTGCAGAAATTGAAGTATTTGGCGCCCTCGATGCGGATGCCCACCTTGCCCCGCTCCGGATCAATCGCCCATCCCAGCGAATTGGAGGACGGCACCCCCCGCACCCCATCACAGACCGTGTCGCGGCACCGTGTCCCCCGCAAGGTGATGCCCCCCGCCCCCGTGCCCCAGATGCCGAAACACCCGTTGCCCTGCCGGACCCCGTCCACATCTTCAACCAGCACGTCGCTGCTCCCCACATCAATCAGAACACCATCCCCCGTCGGGGCGTTGTTCCCGTCCAGCAGCCCGCGCTGGATGATCACATTCTTGGATTTGTAGACATTCACGTTATCCTCCGGCCAGGATTTCGTCAGCGAGGTCTCGTTGGAAAAATCGGTCAGCCGGGCATTGTTGGATTTATCCCACTGCACCAGCTGCCCCCGCGGAAAAGGACCGCGCTGATCATGCCCCTCGATCGTCGAAAGACGGCTGCCCGGGCATTGCAGTAAAAAGATCCCCGATGATCCCCCCGTCAACCGGGCATTGGTCACGGTCAGGTTGGCGCTATCATAGCAATCAATGTTGTTTTCCTGATAGCTGCGGTTCGCCCCCTTCGCGGGCCCACCGGTATGGATGATATCCACACCCGAAATGGTGGTGTTCGCCGCCCCTTGAAGACGGATTCCCGGACCGGCAGAATGGCGGATGATCACATTCTTGATCGTCACCCCACTTTTGCCGTTCACATCAATGCCCGGTCCCTTATCAGCAGTGATCACAAGATTCTGGATCTTCTGGTTGTTCTTTGTTGCCACAATCGGCCCCGAGGCTGTGTAAGGCACACAAGACTGGGCCCCCAAAGGCTGCGCCAGCAGACCGGCCCAAAGAAACAGACAGGCGGCGGAAAAGAACTTTGACACGGCGGACATCAGACCAATCCTTGCGCACTCATACAAAGATCACCCTGCCGAATGTCGGGCCCGTTGCCAAGATAAACTGTGCCTGATCGCACCAACGGCAAGCGCCGCCGGTTGGCCCGGCGGCCCGCCGAAAGATCAGTGCCATATCAGATCTCCTCGCGGTCAAACGCACCACGAAGCGTCGCAGGATCAACCGGGCCCACCCGGTCCTGCGGATCTTACAGGGCGGCGCGCGCCTCGTGGGGAAAGGCTCTGCCCTTTCCTTTGCGGACATTAGGGCCCCAGGGCCCACGATCGCCGATGTTGCCACATCGGGATGCCCTCAGGGCTGCGGCACGGGGCGCGGCCGCCCGGCGTCATCGATGGCAACGAAGGTAAACAACCCTTCTGTAACTTTCTCGCGGTTCGATTGGCGGTTGCGCAGCACCCAAGCCTCGACCTGCAGCCCCATGGAGGTGCGCCCCACCCGAACCACCTCGACATAAATGCACAAGACATCCCCCACCTTCACAGGTCGGATGAACTGCATCGCGTCAATCGCCACGGTTGCCGCGCGGCCCTGCCCCCGGGCGGCGGCCACGATGCCCGCGGCCATGTCCATCTGGCTTAGAACCCAGCCGCCGAAGATGTCGCCGTTTACGTTCACATCCCGCGGCATTGCCAAGGTGCGCAGGGTCAATTCGCCCTTGGGACTGTCGGTCATCGCGTGGCTCCTTTTGGGGTCAAATCTGGAAGGCGCTGTCAGGAAGCCGCAAAAGCAGGTTCGCATCGGGGCTGATGGCATTCCAGACATCCCACAGGCTTTCGTGGCCCACGCCCCAAAAATTGCCGCCAAACTGTTCCATGCGGTCCGCGATGATCTGAAAATGCAAATGGGCCGACCAGCCACCATTTTCATGCCAATCCCCCAGATGGGCAATCACCTGACCCGCCTGCACCTTTTGTCCAACGCGCACCAGCCCCGGTAAACTGCCGCCCAGATGGCCATAAAGGGTGATAAATCCATCATGCTGCAAAAACAGGGTATGGCCATAGTCCAACGGATCCGCATTGTAGGTCACCGAAAGCACCTCAGCGTCCAAAGGTGCGTGCACGGGGGTTCCGGCGCGGGCGAAAACATCGACGCCCAGATGCATCATGCGGCGCTCATCACTCATGCTGTCGGCGAACTGGGCAGAGGTGTAGACGCTGCGTTTTTCGCCATAAAGCCCAAGGCCATAGCGCGCGCCAGTGCTGTCGAACCATCGATCAAAGGCGGTGTCTGAAAACGCAGGCATATCCGGGCGTTCGCCGCGCGTGGGCAGAGCGATATGGGCAGATTGCCCGATCGGCGGCGAGAAGAGGGGATGGGGCGACAGCCCTTCAAGACGCTGCTGCAGCCCAACGGCGGCGACCACCGGCGGCAACCCCGCACCGGCCCGGATCACCGCACCAAGCAGGCCCTGATCGACCCCGGCAAGCCGCGCGGCTTCGGGCGCGGGGCCTATCGCCAGATACACAGCGGGCAAAAGGGCCGCAACATTGGCCGCGTCCAGCCCCGCAGCGCCCGCGCGCAAGATGGCGTAAAGGTCCCGCTGACCGCGCGCCCGAAGGGCCACCTCTGCGGCCCGTACCGTGATGTCACCCATAGTTGGCCCCCCTGCCTGATGCCATCCAACACCAAGCCCTTGGCCGGGCCAAGCCCCAATCTAACGGGCGACCGTCACCGTGCACGGTGCCCGCGCCGAGACATCGGCCGCGACCGAGCCGAGCATGAGACGCGACACCCCCCGGCGGTCCCCGGTGCCCATCACGATATGATCGGTCTGGTTGAGGGCGGCATAGGCGACAATCCCCGAGGCGGCCTCACGGTCGATGATCACCGCCGTGTTGGTTGGGGCGCAGCCTTCGGCGGCCGCCAGCGCCGCGCCCGCGTCCAGAATTTTCTGCGCGTCCTGATCCGACCAATGATGAATCATTGGTCCCCGGCCACCGCCATGCGCCACATTGACAACGCAAAGCGTCAGCGCCGCGCCATAGCGCCGCGCCATGTCAGCGGCCACCGCAACGGCCTTTTGCGCGTGATCTGTCCCATCGATCGGACACAGGATTTTCGTTGTCATGCCGCTCTCCTTTGCTGGTCCGGGCGGGGCCCGGTTCGCAAAGAAAATTCGGCCAAACACAGCGGCGCTGCCTTGATGCAGGTCAATCCTTGGGAATGTATTTCGCCGCCAAATTCCGCAGCGCGCCGACATACATCAAAACATCGATGCCCACGCCCACAAAATTCGCCCCTGCGGCCAGACAGTCATCGATAAAGGCGCTGTCTGTGGCCAGAACCCCTGCCGTCTTGCCCGCCGCCCGGATCCGCGAGATCGCCCCCAGCACCGCATCCCGCACGGCGGGATGGCCTGCATTTCCCGGATGCCCCATGTCGGCCGCCAGATCCGACGGGCCGATAAACACCCCATCGACACCATCGATGGTCAGCATCTCGTCCAGCGAAGCCATTCCGGCCCGGCTTTCAACCTGCAAGATCAGGCAGATCTGATCATTCGCCGTTGCAATGTAATCGGCCACAAGGCCAAAACGCGACGCCCGGGCGAGCGAGGCCCCCACGCCCCGAATGCCAGCGGGCGCATAACGTGTCGCGCGCAAGATCGCGCGGGCCTGATCTGCGCTTTCGACCATGGGCACCAAAAGGCTTTGCGCCCCGATATCCAAAAGCTGTTTGATCAGGGCCGGATCATCATGCACCGGGCGGACAACCGCAGCCGAGGGGCTGGGCAGAACCGCCGCCAATTGCTCCGACAAGGACCGAATATCATTCGGTGCGTGTTCACCGTCAATCAACAACCAGTCAAAGCCGGCAGTCGCGGCCATCTCTGCCGCATAGGCATCGGCCATGCCCAGCCAGGCCCCATACAGAACCTCGCCCGAGGCCAAACGTCTTTTCAGCGTGTTTTCTGGTACCGGCATGGGATCCTCAGGCAAAGGAAATTGAAACGTGGCCGAAGGGGCCAAAGTCAGCTTTGAACTGGCTTTGGGGCGGGGCTTCGACAGGTCGGATGAAAGACCCTGACAGAACGATATCGCCTTTTGTCAGGCCTTGACCATAGCGCGAAAGCCGATGAACCAACCAAACGATGCCCATGACAGGATCATTCAGCACACCGGCACCAAGACCGGTCTCTTCCACCACGCCGCTGCGGGCCAAGATGGCGCCCACCCACCGCAAATCGACCGCGCCGGGGTCGTGGCGCTGCACGCCAAGAACCAGACCTGCGTTGGCGGCATTGTCAGACACGGTATCCACAAGGGTGCGCGTGATGCCCGTGGCGGGATCCGCGCGGACGATACGGGTATCAAGGATCTCAAGACTGGGGGCCACGGCCGCCGTCGCCGCCAGAACTTGTGCAGGCGTCACCTGATCACCGGACAGATCTTGCCCCATGATAAAGGCGATTTCCGCCTCGATTCTGGGTTGAATGAAGCGGCCTGCGGGCACCACCGCCCCGTCTGCAAACAGCATCTCGTCCAACAATACCCCTGAATCGGGTGTGGTGATGTTCAAAGCCTGCTGCATGGCGCGGCTGGTCAACCCGATCTTCCAACCGATCTGGCGCCGCCCCATGGCCCGTTTGCGCGCCACCAGCGCCGCCTGAATGGCATAGGCGTCATCCAGTGTCGCCCCGGGATGGGCCAGCGAAATCAGCCCCCGTTGCCGCCGGGTCTGTTCAGCCGCAAAAAGCGATTCTGCCTCTGCTGCAATCTGTTCGGGCGTCATTCGTCGATCACCCCGTTGCGCAGGACGCCGATGCCCGGACTGGATACCTCAACCACGTCGCCCGGCCGCAGCCAAAGCGGCGGGTCAAAGCGTGCCCCCGCCCCCGTCGGGGTGCCGGTGATAATGATATCTCCGGGATCAAGCCGGCAAAAGGTTGAGATATAGGCAATCTGACGGGCCACCGGAAACAGCATGCGCCCGGTGCGGTCTTGTTGGCGGATCTCGCCATTCACCCGCGTTTCAAGGGCGACATCTTCGATCTGATCGGCATGGCGCAGCGGAACCAACCAAGGCCCCATCGCGCCTGACCGATCCCAGTTCTTGCCCTGTGTGACGTTGAATTTCGCGTGCCGGACCCAATCGCGGATCGTGCCTTCGTTGCACAGGGTCAGCGCCGCCACGTGATCAAGGGCAACCTGCGGTGCAATGCGGCGCCCGCCGGTGCCGATGACCACGGCAATTTCGCCCTCATAATCCAATTGCATGCTTTCGGGCGGGCGCACCAAAGGTTCGCCGTGCCCGACAAAACTGGCGGCAAAGCGTACAAACAGGCTCATGTTTGGCGGGGCCTCTTGCCCGTCCTTGTATTCGGCATTTCGGTCGGGAAAATTCACGCCGACACACAGGATCTTTCCGGGATCGGGCAAGGGAATATCCCATGCAAACGTGCCGTCCGGATGGCTGATGGGGCGCGATTCTGCGGCGCGCAGCACCTGATCCATGGCCCCTGCGCGCAAAACATCGGTCAAGGTTGACCAGTGCGGAAACTGATGGGACAGCGCAATGAAACCGCCCGGCGCAACCGCCCCCCAGATCTGCTGCCCGTCAGCCCGCACCGTTGCCAGCTTTATGTTCATCAAAAGCCCCTTTTTCTGTTCCCGTGAAACGCAGCGGGCAGGCAGCAATCGTTTGCCGCATCCGCCCTTTGCCGCGCTATGGCGCAATGATCGGCTGCGCTTTCAAATCGCTGTCTGCCAGTGCTGCCCCTTCAAAAACCGATCCCAGTTCAAACCATGACCGCGGTGCCGGGGCCCCCCACAAGGTTTGGCGCTGGGGGTCGGTCAAACGCCACCGGATCGGTTCGTGGTCTGGGTCTGTGGTCTGGTAGTCAGAGCAATAGATTTCGGTACGATGACCGTCCTGATCGCGGATATACAGGAAAAAGGCATTGGAAATGCCATGGCGGCCCGGACCGCGCTCGATATTTCCAAGATAGCCGCTGGTGCTCATCAGATCCAGAAGGTCGATGATGTTCATCGGCGTGGGCACCCAAAAGGCCGTATGATGCAAGCGCGGGCCGGTTCCGTTGGTAAAGGCGATATCATGCACGCCGCCCTTGCGGTGCATCCACGCGGCCCAGGTTCGGCCCGTCACGTCGTCGGCGGTATATTCGGTCAAGCGAAAGCCCATTTCGCCGTAAAAGGCCAAACTGGCATCAACGTTCGAACTGAACATGTTGAAATGGTCAATCCGCAAAGGTTTGACGCCCCGATAGAGTTTGTAGTTCTGATGGATGGGGTCAAGGCGGTCCATCTTGGCATAAAATTCCAGCGGAATCCCCCAAGGGTCGCGTGTGCGCAGCACCCGGCCCATAAAGGGCCGTTCGATCCATGCCACGGGCAGATCCTTGGCGGTGAACCACGCCGCCGCCTTGTCAAGATCTTCGTCCGACCAAACCTTGAAGCCCAGAACACCAACCGAAGGCTCTGCGGCCTTTTGCAAGATCAGGCAGTGGTGTCCCCGCTCTTCCATCGCGCGCAGATATAGGCTGTCGGCCGCCTCATGCGTGATCTGCAGGCCCAGCATGTCAACGTAAAAGCTGCGCGACCAAGCCAGATCGGTCACGCGCAGTTCGGCATGGGACAGGCGCACGATGTTGAAAGGGGCGTTAAGATTTGGGGGGGGAATGGGCATGGTATGTCCTGTCGGATCACGCGCCGAGGCGCTGAATTTTGTGCTGGCCAGTGGCGATGGCGATATTCTTGGTTTCCATGTAAAACTCAAACGACCAATCGCCGCCATCCCGGCCGATGCCGCTGGCCTTGACCCCGCCAAAGGGGGTTGGCAGATGGCGGACATTTTCGGAATTGACCCAAATCATTCCCGCCTCAAGCCGATCTGAGAACCGCAAGGCGCGGGTCAGATCGTTGGTCCAAAGATAGGCCGCCAGACCAAAGGCCACACCATTGGCAATCTGAAGGGCGTCGTCCTCGTCCTTGAAGGTGATGGAGGTCAGGAAGGGGCCAAACACCTCTTCTTGGGAAATGCGCATCTGGGGCGCGGCCTGCGTGAACAAGGTCGGTCGCACGAACCATCCGTCTTGTCCCACGCGGGTGCCCCCGGCGGCCAAGGTGGCGCCATCCGCGGTGCCAATCGCGACATAAGACATTACCTTGTCGAAATGCGTCTTGTGAATCAGCGGGCCGATTTCGGTCGCCGAATCCAAAGGATGGCCAACCTTGATCTTGGTCACCCGTTCCACCAGACGTTTGTGGAAATCGGCCGCAATCTTTTCATGAACCAAAAGCCGGCTGGAGGAGGTGCAGCGCTCTCCGTTCAGCGAATAGATCATGAAGATAACGGCATCCAGCGCGCGGTCAAGATCGGCATCGTCAAACACCACCACCGGATTTTTGCCGCCCAGTTCCAGATGCACGCGCTTCAACGTGTCGGCGCCCTGTTTCATGATCAACGAACCGGTCCGCGATTCGCCCACAAAGGCGATGGCCTTGATATCCGGATGTTCGCACAAGGCGCGTCCCGCCTCTTCGCCCAGTCCGTTGACAAGGTTCAAGACCCCGGGTGGCAGGCCAGCCTCATGGCAGATCTCGGCCAAAAGCCGGGCGGACAGCGGTGAAAGTTCGGCCGGCTTGTGCACCACGGTGCATCCTGCTGCCAAGGCCGGGGCAATCTTCCACGTCGACAGCATGAAGGGGGTGTTCCACGGCGTGATGACCCCCACCGGCCCGATGGGATGACGAGAGGTGACGTTCCAATGGGTTTTGCTGGGCAGGCTTTGCCCATCCCGGGCGCCGGGGGCCAGATCCGCGAAAAAGCGAAAATTCTCGGCCCCGCGCAGAGCGGCCTTCGACATGAATCGCCACGCTTGCCCGGTATCCCAACATTCGCAAAGCGCGATCTCTTCGGCACGCTGTTCAATGCCGTCTGCAATCTTGTGCAAAATGGCCTTGCGCTTGTCTGCGTCCATCGCGGCCCAGGCTGGAAAGGCCGCCTTGGCCGCGCGCGCCGCGTCATCCACCGTCTGAGACGTGCCACGCGCCACCCGCGCAATCAGGCTGTCATCGACCGGCGAGCGGGTTTCGAACCAGTGATCCGATGCACAATCCTTGCCGTTGATCAGGTTCAAGATCCCTGTTTCGGCGAACCGCTGCAGATGGCGGCTTAGGGCCGCTTGATGGTGGGACAGATCGGTCAAGGCGCATCTCCTGCAAGATATTTCCGGATCGAGGATGATTTTCGCGTCAGCTGCGCATCGATCTCGCGCAGTTCCATCGACAACATGAAAGAAGAGCTGTCCATGGTCGGTTGGCAATAGCGCGCCGCGGCCGCAAAGATCGCGTCAATCGCGCGCGTCTTGGTGGCCTGATCGCGGCCCGCGCCGATGCGAATGATCACATCCAGATAGGCGTGGTCTGGGTTCCCGTCGGCAACCAGCGTGTGATCGGCGGCAATGGCCCTGATCCGAAGCCCGGCCAAGGGAAACACGCCCGTCGACATCGCCGCATCGCGCAACGCGGCCGCCAGACCGGAAATATCCAGCCGAGAGGCCAGATTTTGCGAATAATCAAGATGGATATGCGGCATGGCGCGCCCTCTATTTACTTGCTTTGTTAAGTATAAAAGGGCGTCTGTCAACGCTCATGCTTGAGAGCTCGCCGGTTTCGCGCCATAAGTCGGCATGACCCAAAGCAACCCAAACCTTCGCCGCACCGAACGATCCTTGCCGATCGCCCTGTTGCGCGCCCGCGAAAGGGTGATGGGACCCATTCGCGACATGCTGGCAAGTTCGGGGATCAATGAACAGAAATGGCGCGTCTTGCGCGTTCTGGAAGAGCAAGGCGCCTTGGAGCAGACCGCAATTGCCCAAGCCGCCTGCCTGCTTTTGCCCAGCCTGACGCGAATCCTGCGCAATCTGGAAGAGGATGATCTGATTGCCCGTCAGGAAGATTCGAAAGATCGCCGCAAATCCATCGTGTCCATTACACCCGCCGGGCGCCACCTGATTGACTCGCACGCGGCGCAAAGCGATCTGTTGCTGACCCGCCTGGAACAAAAATTCGGCGCGCAGCGCCTGAACGAGCTGCTGAACCTGCTTGATGACCTGCGCCAACTGGATCTTTCGGACTAAGGCCATTACCAAAGGTATAGCGCGCCGAAAACTACCGAAGTTTTGTCGTAATGATGCCCCAATCAGAGGTTCTAGTCTGATGATTAACGAGGGAGGCACCTATGGCCGCGATCATGGTTTTGGTTTCTGGATGGATTGGATTGGCCTATGCCATCGTCGGACATATCATTTCGGATAGCACTTTTGGTCAGTTTTTCATGACATGGATGCAAGTCGGATTGATCGCTTTGGCGGTCTTTGCCTTGATCGCCTGCGTTCGCCGCTTGGGCGGACATATGTCGGCGCAGCACGCCTAAGGGATTTTTCCTTGCATTTCTGTGGCTTTGCGGGCAAGGTCTGCGGGCTACGTTGACTACCTCGATCCCTGTTCCGTTTACGGCATCAGCTTCGACCACAGCTGACAAAGCCAGGCAGTCGCAATCCGCGGACCGCAAAACGACAGGAGACTTCACGATGGCCAAAGGCACCGTGAAATGGTTCAACGAAACTAAAGGCTTCGGCTTTATCGCACCGGAAGGCGGCAAAAAGGACGTTTTCGTTCACATCACCGCTTTGGAGCGTGCAGGTCTGCGCGGTCTGAAAGACGGACAAGCCGTGACGTTCGACATCGAAGCAGGCCGTGATGGCCGCGAATCGGCGATCAACATCGCTCTCGACTAGGATTTGGCCCTATGGGCTATGCAAGGGGCGGCGCCGCAAGGTGCCGCCCTTTTTGCTGAAACGCCGCGCCGACGCTAAACGTACAGCGCCATGCGCGCGCGCAGCGCATGTTCAAATCCGACCCGCAGCGACACCGCCGAAAGCGGCGCGCGCAAAATGGTCGGGCTTTCGCGGCCCTGCGGGAACACCTGATCGCGGCACTCGGCGCTGAACATGATCATCGGCACCTTCGCGGCCACCTCGCCCAGCAGACGAAAGGCCCGGTGCCCACTGGCAAGACCGCCAAAAGCGTCGGCATCCATGATGAACAGGCCATAGCCAGAGGGATCCGTAAAAAGTTTGTCCAAGGCAGAGAAAATTTCGTCTTCCCGTTCAATCCGGCAGCCAAGACCGGCTATCCGCTGAATGGCCTGATCCGATGCCCCGGCCGTAAGAACCATGGTTCGTACCGAAATGCCAACCGGTGTGGCCTCGTCGGTTTCAATCGCCCTGAGAAGTTGCATGCCCAATACCCCAACGTTTCGTGAGACCACTATCGCCATTAACCAAGGCCGAATTCGGATCAGATCGTGACATTTTTTAACCCATTGTTTCCCATTCGGTTGCGCGTGGGGCACTGCGGTGGTCTAGTGCCAGTCAAGACAGACCGTGACCCCGAGCGTGCAGCCAATGGATTACCAAAACGTCATTGATGAAGCGACTTGGGGCTTTATTGCCAAGTCAGAGGCCCATTATCCCCCAGAAACTGCATCGTATTCGATTGATCGGCAGCGCCAGATCTATGACACGATGTGCCGAGAGTTCTTTGCGGGCTATCCCCCCGGCATTACGGCACAGGACGAAACAATCGGGGGCGTGCCCTGCCGC
>CANHLE010000029.1 GCA_947461435.1 Paracoccaceae bacterium
GGCGCCTTCATCACCGCGCTGATCAATTTCGTGATCATTGCCTTTGTGGTGTTCATGCTGGTCAAGGCGATGAACAAAATGATGCCAAAGAAGGCCGAGGCGCCTGCCGCCCCTGCAGGGCCGTCTGAAGTTGACCTGTTGAAAGACATCTTGGCCGCGCTGAAGAAGTAAGTTTCTGACAGACAGAACGGGGCCCCCCAAATCATCCTGGGGGGCCTTTTTTTCAGGCCAGAGCCTGGGGGCGGGGCCGAAGATACAGCCACCAAAGACGATATAGGGTCAGGGCGATCAACGGCGCGAAATTCACGACTGCGCCCATCGGATTGGACCAATTGTGCAGGCTGGCCCAGTGCAACAAGGTCAGGATCGCGGCGGCATAAGTGGCCCGCTGCACCGGCTTCCACCATCTGCCCATTTTGCGCACCGCCAAATCCAGACTTGTGGCGGCCAACGGTATAAAGATCGCAAAGGCGGCCCAACCTGTCCACATGTCAAAAGCGGTGGCCTGAGACAGGATTTTGGCCAGGGTTCCTTCGCCCACCACATAAACATAAACATGCACGGCGGCGTAGGCGAAGGCGGCAACCCCGATATAGCGCCGATTGGATTTGAGCCATCGCACCCAGTTTGCGCCTTTTGTCAGATACATCAGCGGGGTCACCAGCATGGAGAGGATCAAAAGCCGCGCCGCCCATTCGCCCGAGGGGTGAAGAAGGCCGTGAAACGCGCGGCCGGTTTCGGTCAATAGGGCGGGCATCATGGTCAGGGCCGGAAGGGCCAACAGCCCCCAGACCCAATAGGGTGAATATCTCTTAAACATCGAAGCCTCTTGATTGGTACAAAAGCTTCTACGTTGGCCCTGCGCCGTTCCGTTGCGCGGCACCCCCAAAAAAAAGGGCGGCCCCAAAGGACCGCCCCGATTGGCGCGAGAGCGCCCTTACAGGCTGAGCGCCTGTTCGCCGGTGATTGTGGGCAGCCCCAGCGCCGTGCCGATTGCGGCATATGTCAGCTTGCCCGCGTGAACATTCAGGCCGTTCAGCAGGTGCTTGTCGTCTGCGCAGGCCTTTTTCCAGCCCTTGTTCGCCAGCGCCATCAAGAAAGGCATTGTGGCGTTGCCCAAGGCCTGTGTTGAGGTGCGGGCCACGGCACCGGGCATGTTGGCAACGCAGTAATGCATGATCCCGTCCACTTCGTAGATCGGATCCTGATGGGTGGTGGCATGGCTGGTTTCAAAGCAGCCCCCCTGATCAATGGCCACATCGACCAACGCCGCGCCGGGTTTCAGTTCGGCCAGCTGCGCACGGCTGATGAGCTTTGGGGCGGCCGCGCCCGGGATCAGGACCGCGCCGATGATCAGATCAGCCTCGCGGGCCAAGGCGATTGTATTGCCTGCGCTGGCATAGGCGTTCTTGAAGGCATGCCCAAACACATCATCCAGATACCGAAGCCGATTGACCGAACGGTCGATCACGGTGACATCCGCGCCCATGCCGGCTGCGACCTTTCCCGCATGCGTGCCCACAACGCCGCCGCCAATCACCAGAACCTTGGCGGGCAAAACACCCGGAACGCCGCCAAGCAAGACACCGCGCCCGCCGTTGGCCTTTTGCAACGTCCATGCGCCAACTTGAGGAGCAAGGCGACCGGCCACTTCGGACATGGGTGCCAAAAGTGGCAGCCCGCCACGATCATCGGTCACGGTTTCGTAGGCGATGCAGGTGGCGCCAGAGGCCAGAAGATCGGCCGTCTGCTCTGGATCGGGGGCAAGGTGCAGATAAGTGAACAAGATCTGGCCGGGGCGCAGACGCTTGCGTTCAACGGCCTGCGGTTCCTTGACCTTCACGATCATGTCGGCGGCAGCAAAAATTTCTTCCGCGGTCGCAAGGATTTTGGCCCCAGCGGCGGCATAGTCGGCATCGGAAAAGCCTGCACCCATCCCGGCCATGGTTTCGATCATGACCTGATGACCGGCATTCACCGCCTCGCGCGCGGCATCCGGTGTCATCCCGACGCGGAATTCCTGCGGTTTGATCTCTTTCGGGCAACCGATTTTCATTGCGTCCTCCCAGACTTTTTCAGCATCTTCGGCTGTCAGTCTGATCCGATTTGGGTGCAGATGTTTTGATTTTCCTGTGGCCCTGAACCATATTTATGATAGATTATTCTGAATTCTGTAACATTTATCGAAGAATCCACCATGCTTTCCGAACTTGACGCAACTGACCGGCGCATTTTGACTGTCTTGCAAAAGGAAGGTCGGATCACCAATGCCGAGTTGTCAGAGCGGGTGAATCTGTCGCCCTCTGCCTGCCATCGCCGGGTGGAACGGCTGGAGACCGAGGGGTTCATCGCGGCCTATGTCGCCTTGTTGGACGCGCGCCGTTTGGGCCGGCAGACCACTGTCTTCGTCGAGATCACGCTGCAAGGTCAGGCTGATGATCTGCTGGATGCCTTTGAACGGGAGGTGGCGCGGATTCCGGACATTCTGGAATGTCATCTGATGGCGGGGACCGCGGATTACCTGTTGAAGATCATGGCGGAAAACACCGAAGACTTTGCGCGCATCCACCGCCAACACCTGTCGCGGTTGCCCGGCGTGCGGCAAATGCAAAGCTCTTTCGCGCTGCGCACGGTAGTCAAAACCACGGCCTTGGCGGTTTAATCTGTCGCACGATCCGGCAGGAACAGGCCCAGCGCCGCAAGGTCGGTACCCGACAGGGCAAGATCGGCACGGCCCTTGTCGGTAAGGGCGTAAATCCCGCGGTCAACGCGGTAAAACCAACCATAGTGATCATCCCGCATCATCGCGCTTGCCCGCGCGGCACCTGCAGCTTTGGCCACGGCTGCGGCCTTCATCGGCCCGCCGTGCAAGGCAAAGGCGCAGCGCAACGCATCTTGGCGATAGGCGGTCATCCGTTTGATCCGGGTTGTGCCGCCCGTGTTGGGATCGCCGACCCGCCGCTCAAACTCGCGCAGAAGGCCTGCCGCGCGGCGCAGATTTTTGCGCGGGGCATAGGGGGCGGGATCCAGATGTGCCACGACCGACTGATCTTTGACGGCCAGAAGACCCAGACCCAGCCGGCGGCACAGGGCGATGATATCGCGGTAGCGCAGTTTCCAGCCTCTTTCGCCCGAAACCGGCACAGCCAGATAGACATCGTCAAACAGGGTTTGCCGGTCGATCCCTTGCAGGACAAGGGCCAAGGAAAAAGTCAGCTTTATTTCGACGACAAGGGGCGGCTCTTGCCCGCGCTGGGCCATGACATCGCAGGCCCCGACCTCGGCCTTCACCTCATAGCCTTGGGCCTGAAGATAGGCCTTGATCGCCGGATAAAGATCGGATTCGCGCATATCATCCTTGGCCGCAAGCTGCCGCGCATCTTGGCGCGAAGCGGCGGCGGCGAAAAGCCCGAAAAGGCCGCGGCGTCAGCCCGCGTCAGCGACCTGCTGCGCCCAGACCTTGAAGTTCTGCAAGATATGCGTGCCGAAGGAATGGATCAGCGGAACATCTGCCGCATCGCGCCCGTAGGCCACCACGATGCGCCCAATGCGCGGCGTATTGTTGCGCGGATCGAAGGTGTGCCATGCCCCGTCCAAAAACACCTCCATCCAGGCGGCAAAATCCATCGGGCCGGTGATCGGCACACCGATATCGCCCAAATAGCCATTCACATAGCGCGTGGGCAGGTTCATGCAGCGGCACAGGGCAATCGCAAGATGCGCGAAATCGCGGCACACGCCTGTCCGATCTTGCCAGCCTTCAAAGGCGGTGCGCGTCACGCGGGCGTTCATGTAGTCAAACCGGATGTGGTTGTGCACATAATCGCAAATCGCCTGCACGCGGGCATGGCCGGGCGCGGTTGTGCCGAACATGTCCCACGCCATTTGACTAAGCCGATCGGTTTCGCAGTAGCGGCTGCCCAAAAGGTAGATCAACACGTCATCCGGCAGATCGGAGATCGGGGTTTCCACAAGCCAAGGCTTGTAGGGGTCTGGGGCGGCGGTCACCTCGATCACCTGATCGCTGCGCAGGGTGAACAGGCCGGCCGGTGCGATGAACCGCCGGCAGGTGTTGCCCCACAGATCGCGGTAGCTGCTGCCTTGGGTCGCGGGGACGGTGCTGACCCCCGACTGCCACCGCAGATCATCCCGCAATTCGTCGCGCACAGACATCATGGCAATCATCGGCGTGTCCTGCGCACAGGACACCGAAATATCGTAGCCAAACTTGATCAGCATTCCACACCCATTATAGCCAAGCCCATGTCTGTAAACGCATGCCGGGTTGAAAACGTTCCATGGGAATCTGCATTTTCAGATAATTTGGATTAGACATCTTCGGTCCTGCCCAATCGCGCGGCAATTGGACCTGCGCCGTGCGGCTGTGCAGGCGAAAAGAAAAACCCCCGGCCTCTCGGACGGGGGTCAATCAGATTGGAGATCGCTCTCCCAGGGTCGCTAACGGGGCTCTGGCTGAACCGCCGGTTTGCAGCACGCTGCAAGACCGACTACATCCCGCCTTCGCGCTGAAGCTTCTTACGCGCGAGCTTGCGCGCACGGCGCACGGCTTCGGCGGATTCGCGAGCTTTCTTGACGGAGGGCTTCTCGAAATGTTGCTTGAGCTTCATTTCGCGGAACACGCCTTCGCGCTGGAGCTTTTTCTTGAGGGCCCGAAGGGCTTGCTCAACGTTATTGTCGCGGACGCTGACCTGCATGTGGTTTTCACCACCTCTCTAAGTTAAAGTTGCACAAATTGTGCAGGCGTGCGGGCCATAGCAAACCGGGGCACGGTTGTCTATGAAAGATGGGAAGATCAGAGTGACAGAGGGTGAAAAGACCATGGCAGAGGCGAAAGCACGGCTTTTGGCGGCGGCGTTGCCCCATGTCGCCTTTGACGGCTGGTCGCAGATGACCTTTTCGGCGGCCCTGACCGATTCGGGGTTGGCGCCGGGTTTGGCGGCCGGTCTATTCCCGCGGGGCGGTTTGGATCTGGCGGTGGCGTATCATCGTGCGGGCGACCGAACCATGACCGAGGCCTTGGCCATGCGCAATGATATGGGCACACTGAAGATCCGGCAGAAGATCGCCCTCGCCGTTCGTCTGAGGCTGGAGGCGGCCGACAAGGAATTGGTGCGGCGCGGAACGGCCCTGTTCGCCTTGCCAAGCCATGCCCCGGAAGGTGCAACGCTGATCTGGGGCACGGCGGATGCCATATGGAGGGCGCTGAATGATCCGTCGACCGACGTGAACTGGTACACCAAACGCGCCACCTTGTCGGCGCTTTATGCGTCGGTGGTTCTGTTTTGGCTGGGTGATGAGAGCGAGGGCAGTGCGGCCACCTGGGAATTCCTGGACCGCCGCATCGAGAATGTCATGCAGATTGAAAAGGCCAAAGGGGCCTTTCGCGAGAATTCGCTTGGGCGGGCACTTTTGCAGGGTCCGCTCAAGATTTTTGAAAGACTTCATGCCCCACAAGGGGCCAAAGACCTGCCCGGCACCACGACCCTTTAGGAATCTTCATGTCTCTGTCCAATTCCATGCTTGCGATCGAAATCCAAGACGTCGGCGGTCCTGACGTTCTGAAACCCATTTCTGCGCCGGTGCCGGTGCCGGGGCATGGCCAGATCATCATTCGGCTTGCCTATGCGGGGGTGAACCGGCCCGATGCCTTGCAGCGCGCGGGCGCCTATGCGCCGCCGCCATCCGCCTCGCCGTTGCCGGGATTGGAAGGGGCGGGGACCGTGGTGGCCTGCGGTCCGGGGGTTACGCGCTGGCAGATCGGCGACAAGGTTTGCGCGCTGCTGCCCGGGGGCGGATATGCCGAATATGCGGCAACCCACGAAAGCCACGCCTTGCCCGTTCCGGCGGGCCTGTCGATGCGAGATGCCGCGTGTTTGCCGGAAACCTGCTTTACGGTGTGGTCGAATGTGGTGATGCGCGGCAAGTTGAAAGCCGGAGAGATTTTTCTGGTTCACGGGGGCACGTCGGGTATCGGAACGACCGCGATCCAAATTGCCCGCGCTTTGGGCGCGCGGGTGTTCGCAACCGCCGGATCGGACGAGAAATGCGCGGCCTGCGTCACGCTTGGGGCGGAACGGGCCATCAATTACCGCACCGAAGATTACGTTGAAATCCTGCGCAAAGCCGGCGGGGCCGATGTGATTTTGGACATGGTGGGCGGCCCTTACCTGCCGCGCAACATCAAGTCTTTGGCAGATGATGGGCGATTGGTGCAGATCGCTTTCTTACAGGGCGCCAAGGTTGAGGCGAATTTCGCAGAGCTGATGACACGGCGTTTGACCTTCACCGGGTCCACCTTGCGGCCGCAATCCGATCAGGCGAAGGCCCGCATCGCGGCAGAGGTCGAGGCCCATGTCTGGCCGATGATCGCGCGCGGGGCGTTTCAGGTTGTGATCGACAGCGAATACCCGTTGGCCGCCGCCGCCGCCGCCCATTGGCGGATCGAATCCAGCGGGCATATCGGCAAGATCGTGCTGAAAGTGGAAGAGTAAGACGGGAGCTAGCGGATCGCCTCAAGCGCGGCATCTGTCATCTTGCAGTCGCGGATCACATCGCTGCCACACCTGCGCGGTTCCAGATCTTTGGTCAGACACAGGCGCACCTCGGCGATCAGGCCGTCGTCGCACAAAACGGTGATCTGATCGCCGCTGAGGGCCGGGTTCGACTCGCGAAAGGCCTCTTCGATGACCTGCGCGGGAAGGGTCAGATCCTTTGTCACGGCGGCAAAGACCGGCGGCATTGTGACGCTTTGAAAGGCGCGGCGAGAGGCATCAATATAGTCCGGCGCAGACAGACCCGAGCAGCGCCCGTGCTTTTTCCATTCGTAAAAGGCCAGCCCGGCCCCCCCCATGATATCGGCCATCTGGGCCGTTTCGCCGCGGGTCGGATCGCGCATGCCCGTGCGGCAATAGCTGGGATAGCCCTGTTCGAACTGCGGCCACAGACCGTGCAAGACCCAGCCCTTGCCCGTGCCCGTGTCGCATTGCGGATCGCCGCGCCCATCGCCTGTCAATTCGCACCAAGCCGGCGACCAAGACAAGCTCATCACATAGTAGTCAAAATCGCCGGCGCGGTCCCCTTCGGCGCAGGCCGGCCCCCCGAAGCCAATTGCAACAACAAACGCCCAAAGACCCAGCCGCATTTTCGCTTTCCCTTTGCAATAAATCGCAGTATATCACCCCTCGAATTCCCAAAATCGTGGAACTCGCGGACCAAGGTCCGCAGCCGTTTTCCCGGCACGGGAGAGATTTGTAAAGGCCCGCCCGACGTGGCGCGCAAACGCTGAGAGGATTGTCGATGTCGAAACCTTTGATGGCCAAGGCAACCGCTGTTTGGCTTGTGGACAATACCACCTTGTCTTTCAAGCAGATCGCGGATTTTTGCAGCATGCACGAACTTGAAGTTCAAGGCATTGCGGATGGCGACGTGGCGACGGGCGTCAAGGGATTTGACCCGGTGGGCAACAACCAGTTGGACGCCATTGAAATTGATCGGGGTCAGGCGGACCCGCTTTACAAGTTGCGCATCAAGTTCAATGCGGCCGCTGTCGGGGAAGAGAAACGCCGCGGACCGCGCTACACCCCTTTGTCAAAGCGTCAGGATCGTCCGGCCGCCATCTTGTGGTTGGTGAAGTTCCATCCTGAACTGTCCGACGGCGCCGTGGGCAAACTGGTGGGCACCACCAAGCCGACCATTCAGGCGATCCGCGAGCGGACCCATTGGAACATCAACAACATCACACCGATCGATCCTGTGGCGCTTGGGCTGTGCAAGCAATCGGAACTGGACGCGATCGTTCAGGTCGCGTCGCGCAAGAAGGCCGCAGAAGGCAGCGTGATGAGCGATGACGAGCGGCGCAAGTTGGTGTCAACTGAGCAGTCCCTGGGCATGTCGACCGATGCGCGCAACCTGACCGGCATTGAGGCCTTTACGGAAGAACCCGAAGACAAGCGCACCGCCGCAGACTTTTCTGACGCAGAGAGCTTTTTCAACCTTCCGCAGGGCGATGACGAGGATGATGAAGACGACAATTGAGCGTCACGTCTTTTGCGTCTTTTGCTTAAGGGCCCCATTGCGGGGCCCTTTTATTTTTGTCGGATGGCCTTGATCGTTGCGTCAAAATTGCGCGATTTGCGCGATCTTGGCCGGCGATGCCCTTGATATTCGGACGATGTTCGGACAGGTTCGAAATCGAAAATAAATTTTAAGACCTGTTTTGAAATTCTGAGTGCAGGAGCGTGCAATGGCCAAGCCAACCGATCCCCTTTACGCCGATCAATGGCATTTTTCGCTGATCGGGAACATCGAGAAAGTCTGGGAGGACTATGACGGGACCGGTGTGACGGTGGTCGTCTATGATGAAGGGGTGGAATATACCCACGAGGATCTTTCCGCCAATTATGACGCATCGATGCATTTCACCTATGAGGGTGTCATCTATGATCCCATGCCGCTGGATGATAATTCCGGGCATGGCACCTCTTGCGCCGGGTTGATCGGGGCGACGGCGAACAATGGGGTTGGGGGAACGGGTGTTGCCTATGGGGTGACCTTGACCGGCGTGAACTATCTGGACGACATCCAGTTTCAATCGGCCGATGTGTATGATGCCGCTGTTTTGTGGGCCGCCAATTTCGACATCATGTCAAACAGTTGGGGCGCAGGCGGCAGTTTCACCAGAGCGCAGAACATGTCCGATGCCAGTTCTGCGACCAGCCATGACATCGAATTGTGGGGCGCTTTGGTCGAGATTGGGCGCGATGGCCTTGGCACGATCATCGTCAAGGCGGCTGGCAACGAGACAAACAACGCCAGCGGGGATGGCGTGAATGCCATCCGCTATTCGATCTGCGTATCGGCGACGGACGACAACGGAAATGCGACGGATTATACGAATTACGGATCGTCCATTCTGATCGCGGGGCCTGCATCGGCCGTTACAACGGATTTGACGGGCGAGGCCGGATATAACGGATCCGGTTTTGACTTTGACAGTTTCGATGTCGACTATACCAGCACCTTCAACGGAACCTCGGCGGCAACGCCGACGGTGGCGGGCGTTATCGCGCTGATGCTGGATGCCAACAGCGACCTTGGCTGGCGGGACGTTCAAACGATTTTGGCGCTGTCGGCCGGTCATACCGGTTCTGACGTGGGTGGGCCCGGAGAATTGGATGAGGTCGGCGACTGGCAGACGGTTGGGGGCAATACATGGAATGGCGGGGGAACCATGTTCCACCAGTCCTATGGCTATGGTATGGTTGATGCCTATGCGGCGGTCCGGATGGCCGAAGCCTGGGCCGTCATGTCGCCCACGGCCCATGTGTCATCGAACGAACAGACCGCAACAGGAAATTACAGCGGCGCGTCCAAATCGATTCCAGACAATAATAATGTCCCGGGGACGGGGCAAGTCTCGCTGGGGATGACGGTCAACAAGGATATCACTGTTGAAAGCATCGAAGTCACGGTGACCCTGACCCATGCCAATGCGCGGAACCTGAACATCTGGCTTGAAGCGCCCGATGGTACCCGTGTTCAAATGATGACCGAGGGGGATGGCAATTCCTGGACGATGGACAGCGGATTGACATGGACCTATGGGGTGACCGCGCTTCAGGGATATTCGTCGCAAGGGACGTGGAGTGTGGTGCTTGAAGACACCGTTACGGGCGAAACGGGCACGGTTGATGACGCGTCGATCAAGTTTTACGGATCTGAGAGCACGATCAACACCCTGTTTCATTTCACCGATGATTTTGGAATGTTGGCCGATCTTGAAGCATCGCGCACCACCATCGACGATCTGGACGGCGGAATCGATTGGCTGAACTTTGCGGCCATGGCGGGCAACATCACCCTTAGTCTTCTGTCTGGGGGGCAAATCTCGCTTAACGGAACGTTGATCGCCAATCTTTCAGGTGGCGCAGACGAGTTTGAAAACGCCTTCATGGGCGACGGAAAAGACATCGTGACGGGGAATTCCCTTGCCAACGAGATCGAGGGGATGCGCGGCAACGACAGCCTGAAAGGGGGAAATGGAAAAGATTCCTTGTCGGGCGGAAATGGCAATGATTCCCTGTTTGGCGATAAAGGGAACGACACGCTTCATGGCGGCCTTGGCAATGACAAGATCTCGGGCACTGCAGGCAACGACGGGCTGTTTGGAGATGATGGAAAGGACACCTTTATCTTCGAAACCGGTTTTGGGGCCGACAAGGTCAAGGACTTTGAGGACAATATCGACACGTTGAAACTGGATGATGCGCTTTGGGGTGGCGGCAAGACTGCCGCGCAGGTCGTGGCAGAGTTTGCGACGGTGTCGGGGAGCAACGTTCTGTTCGATTTTGGCGGCGGTCAGAAATTGACCGTCATTGGCGTGACGGACCTGTCCGTCTTCAATAACGACATCTTGATCTTCTAAGCATCAGATCGTCATCAACGGGGGCCCGAGGAGGTACGTTTCGGGCCCTGTTACAACTTGCGGCGCGCCCGAAGGGCCGCGTTTATGGTGCCATCGTCCAGGTAATCCAACTCTCCGCCGATCGGGACGCCTTGGGCGAGTGAGGTGAGTGACACCCCCGTTGGGGCCAAGGCATCGGCGATGTAATGGGCCGTTGTCTGGCCATCAATCGTGGCGTTGAGGGCAAGGATGACTTCGGTGATCCTTTCAGCCTCAACCCGGCCCACGAGGTTTGGAATACGCAATTCGTCGGGGCCGATATTGTCGAGCGGAGACAGGGTGCCCCCCAAAATGTGATAGCGGCCTTTGAACATCCCGCCCCGCTCCATCGCCCAGAGGTCCGCAACATCGGCCACCACGCAAAGCTCGCCTGTGGCGCGGGCCGGGGCGGTGCAAATGCTGCAGGGGTCCGCCGGGCCGATATTGCCGCAAATCCCACAGGTTTTCGCCGTCAAGGCCAGATCAGCCATCGCCCGGGCCAGCGGAACCATCAACCCGTCCCGCTTCTTCAACAGCGCGAGGACGGCGCGGCGGGCCGAACGCGGGCCAAGCCCCGGAAGACGCGCCATCAATTCGATCAGCGCCTCAATCTCGCGCGGGGCTTGCGCCGACATCAGAAGGGAAGTTTCATATCGGCCGGCAAACCGAGGTCTGCCGTGATGCGCGCCATTTCAGACTGCGATTTCGCCGTCGCTTTAGCCTGACCGTCCTTGATCGCGGCCACAATCAGATCTTCCACAACTTCCTTTTCCGAAGCGACAAGGATTGACGGATCAATATCCAGCCCGGTCACTTCGCCCTTGGCCGTGACCCGGGCCTTGACCAAGCCTGCCCCGGATTCGCCAAGAACGACGGTGCGGGCCAAGTCTTCTTGCAGTTCGGCCAGTTTGGATTGCAAATCTTGCGCCGCCTTCATCATCTTGGCCATATCGCCAAGACCACCCAATCCTTTTAGCATCATCCCACTCCTGCTTTGTCGTTCTGGAAAATAGGGTGCCCGCTGTGCCGGTGCAAATGGGGCGGGCAGAATTTTCAGTTTTCCTCGAACGGATCCCATTCATCTTCGACTTCTGGCAAGGCCTGTGCGGCGGCTTCGGCCACCAGTTCTTCGGCCGAACGGATGGCGGTAATCTTGGCCCCCGGGAAGGCGGCAAGAACGGCCATGACCAAAGGCTCTTGCAGGGCCGCCGCCTCGGCTTCGAGCGCGGCGCGATCCCGGTTTTGGGCGATGGTCGGCGCGCCGCCCTGTGAGACGACCGATACCCCCCAGCGCGCGCCTGTCCATCCTTGAAGCCGTTGACTGAGGCGTGAGGCAAGGTCTGGTGCGGCATCGGCCGTGGGTTCAAACTCGATTCGACCGGGGGCATATTTGACAAGACGAAGGCAGGTTTCCACCTCCATCAAAAGTTTCATATCGCGCCGTTCGCGGATGTAGTCGACGATCTGCGCAAAGGTGGAAAAAACCAGCGACGGGGCCTCGGACAGGGCGGGCTGCGCGGCGCCAGACATGGTTGGCCCGCGCATCGGTGCCGAGGGCGCCTGCAGTACGCCGCCGCCGCCGGCCCCCCCCGCATAGCCGCCGCCCGAAGGCGCGCCGCCGGTGGGTGCAGACGGGCGAGGATTGGATTGCAACTGCCGGATCAAGGTTTCAGGGTCCGGCAGGTCGGCCACATGCGTCAGCCGGATAACGGCCATTTCGGCCGCCATCATGGCGTTGGGGGCAAGCGCCACCTCTTCGATGGCCTTGAGAAGCATTTGCCACATGCGGCTGAGAACCCGCATGGGCAGGCGCTGCGCCAGATCCAGCCCGCGCGCCCGTTCGGCCGGAGGGACGGTGGGATCTTCGGCCACCTCTGGGCTGATCTTGACCACAGAAATCCAATGCGAGATTTCGGCAAGATCGCGCAAGACGGCCATCGGGTCTGCGCCGGCGGCATATTGGCCGGAAAGTTCCGACAAAGCGCCTTGCGCCTGTCCGCTCAGGATCATCTCAAACAGATCCATGACGCGGCCACGGTCGGCCAGACCCAGCATCGCGCGCACCTGATCGGCCCCGGTTTCCCCGGCGCCATGGCTGATCGCCTGATCCAGCAGCGAGGTGGCATCACGGGCCGAGCCTTCGGCGGCACGGGTGATCAGGGCAAGGGCATCGTCGCTGATCTGGGCGCTTTCGGCCAAGGCGATCTTGCGCAGCAAGGTCAACATCACCTCTGGTTCGATGCGTCGAAGGTCAAACCGCTGACAGCGCGACAAGACGGTAACCGGAACTTTCCGAATTTCCGTGGTTGCAAAGATGAATTTCACATGGGCGGGCGGTTCTTCAAGCGTTTTCAACAAGGCGTTGAAGGCCGCCGTGGAGAGCATGTGCACTTCGTCGATGATATAGACTTTGTAGCGTGCAGAGGCGGCGCGATAATGAACCGAGTCGATGATTTCGCGGATATCGCCCACGCCTGTGCGGCTGGCAGCGTCCATTTCCATCACATCCACATGACTGCCGTCAGCAATCGCGCGGCAGGCATCACAGACACCGCAAGGGTCTGTCGTCGGGCCGCCGTTGCCATCAACGCCCGTGCAGTTCAGCCCCTTGGCGACAATGCGCGCGGTCGTAGTCTTGCCCGTTCCGCGAATGCCCGTCAGAATGAAAGCCTGCGCGATGCGGTCGGCGGCGAAGGCATTGCGCAGGGTACGAACCATTGCCTCTTGGCCGACAAGATCGGCAAAGGTTTCCGGCCGGTACTTTCGGGCCAGAACCTTGTAGGCGGGGGTGGGCGTATCAGACATCTGGCCTCGGGGATTGGGGTACACGGGTCGGGGATTCTCTTTGGGACACGCTAAGGGACAGGGGGCAGGATCACAACATGTCAGCGATGCAGATTGCGCAGCTTCCGTTGCGGGCTGGTCTAATTGGACTGTGCCCCCTGCCCGGCCGAAACGGTGATTATGCAGCGGATTTTGCCGAAGTGATGCGGTTTGCGCCGACAGCGGTGGTATCTTTGGTCAAGGTTCACGAATATCAGCGCCACAAGGCGCCGCGATTTGTCGAAGATCTTGCGGCGCAAGGGATCGTGCAGATCCCGTTTCCCATTCAGGATTTTGGGACACCAGACCGTCAGATCTGGCCGGCGCTTTCGGCGCGGCTTCATGCCGCCCTGACGGGGGGTGGGCGCATCTTGATCCATTGTCTGGGGGGGTGCGGGCGAACGGGGACCATCGCGCTGCGGCTGATGGTGGAATCCGGCGAAGACCCTTCCGGTGCTTTAGATCGGCTGCGTCTGGTGCGGCCTTGCGCGGTGGAAACCAAGGCCCAGCACAAATGGGCCATCACCCCTTAGAACAGATCGAGCAGTCGGCCCAGATACCCACGTTCCGCCTCGCTGCGGCCCTGATCGCCGGCGCGTTTGCGGATTTCGTCCAAAAGCTCTTGCGCGCGGCGGTAGACATCTTCGCCTTGCATCAAATTCTCGTCCGATCCGATGCGCAAAGCATTGCCCGGTTCGCGGCCCAAAGGATCGAGCCCACGCTCGTCTGGGGTTCCGTCGGCGCGTTGCGTTTGACCGGGCTGCGCATCGCCCTGGTTTTCCGCCAGAGCGTCGCCAAAATTGCGCATTCCTTCGCGCAGGGCGTCCATCGCTTCGGCCTGTTTGTCCATCGCGCCGGGCAAATCGCCATCGCGCAGAGCGCGTTCGGCTTCGTCCATCGCATCGCCCGCGCGGCCCAGATCCTTGCGGCCGTTTTCGCCTTTTTCACTGCCCGGTCCGGGCAACTTGCCGTTGCGGTTCAAATCGTCCAACTGGTCGGCAAGCTCTTTTTGGCGGTCTGACAGGCTTTTGCCCGTACCGCCCTGACCCTCTTGTTGGCCGTCTTGCTGGCCGTCTTGAAGATCCCGAAAGGAATCATCCGAAAGTTTTTGCTGTTCGCGCAGCGTATCTTGCAAATCCCGCATGGCTTGCGATCCGGGGCCGCCCTGCCCGCCTTCGCCCTGCGCGACTTGCATATTTTGCATGAACTGGCGCAATTGTTCCATCAGTTCAGCGGCTTCTGCAGTCTTGCCCTGTTCCATCAATTCTTGCAGTTTGTCGAACATTTGCTGAAACTGATCGGCCGACATCTGCCGTTGCGGTCCGCCGTTTTGGGCGTTTTCTTGGCCCTGCTCGCCTTGCTGTTCGGCCAACTCGTTCATGTATTTGTTCAGAGCTTGACGCATTTCGTCCATCAACTCTTGAATCTCTTCCGAGGACGCGCCGCGTTTGATCGCTTCGTCCAACCGGTCTTGAGCGCGCTGAAGCCGTTCCAAGGCCGAGGTCAAATCGCCGTCTTCGATCATCAAGGCGATGGCCCAAAGTTCGGATGCCATGGCGTCGCGGTCTTCAAGCGTGAGGGTGGATTGTTTGCCGTCCAGATCGCGGATCAGGACGCGCAGCCGCAAATAGGCGCGCTGGTTTCGGATCAAGTCTTCGGGCCGGTTGGTCATGGCCTTCATGACCTGAACGACGCGCGGTGCATTGGCCCGGTTCCACATCAGATCGCGGCGCATTTCAACGACGGCGGCAGCCAGCGGGTCAAAGAAGCGGCGCCCGGGCAAAACCAGCGCGGCAGGGGCATTGGCCGTGGTTTGGGCGGCCGCATCGGTGACGGAATAGGTCATCGTGACAGGCAGATTGGCCAGAATTGATTCGGACAGATCGTCTTTCAGCTCTTCGGCAAAGGTCTTGCGGCTGCCGCGGATGGGCATTGGCAGATCCAGCGTGACCGGGTCAATCTTTTCAGGATCCAGCGCCAAACCAAAGCGGCGGTCCACGGCGGGAAGATCAAGCGCAATGATGACTTGCCCGGCCGTGACACCATAGTCATCGGTGGCTTTGAATTTCTGTTTGAAGGTGCCATCCGCCTCGCGGCCGATCTGCCCGTCGAGGATCACACTTGGGGGGGCGTCCTTGACCATGTCAACCTGCCACTGCCGCCCACCAGCCCCTTCGATCGCCAGTTTGCCAGACTGGGCGAGCGTAAAGCTTTGTTCTGCCGACGACGCCGCTGCGGGATCGACACGACCGGAAACCGTTTCGGACAAGATCAGATCGCCGGGGGCGCCGTACAGGCGAATGACCAATTTGGTCCCTGCGGGCAGCGACAACGGGCCTTCGGACTGATCATTCAGATAGAGGCGCGGTTTTCCTGTATAAAACGGCGGCTCGGCCCATCCTTCCCAAGAGGGGCCGGCAGCGATGGCCGCCCCGTCCGGACCAAGGGTTTCGCCAAGCGTCGCCACGCGCACCACCGATCCGAACATCAAGGTCATCAAAAAGGCCGTCAGGGCCACATAGCGCAGCGCAAAGGGATCGGCGCGCGACAGGCGCAGGTTTGGTTCGATGGCTTTGGCAGAGGCGGCGCGTTCGGCCATTTTGGATTGGTGCGCGGCCCAAAGTGCGCGGCTGTCATCATCCGCGATTCCAAGGGCCTGTACATCGCCCAAGGACTGCAAAGGCCGACCCTTCAGACGGCTGTCCATGCGCGCCAAAGCATCGGCAGCATGGGGGCGCTTGAAGGACCAAAGGCCCCAGATCAGCGCCCAGATCGCGGCGCCCGCCAGTGACACCAGACCGAACCACCAAGCCTCGATCGTCAGAACCGTATCAAACCGGAACCCGAGCGCGGCAACACCCGCCAAGGACAACGTCCATAGGGGCCAAAACGCATGCGTCAGTCGTTCAGCCCAAAGCCCGACCATCGTCAGCCGGAAGGGCCAACGGATACGCCGCCACAGGTTGGGGCTGATGCCTGTTTTCATTGTCCTAGCGTTACAACCATTCGGGGATGCTATCGCGCTTGAGGATTTCATCATAGGTGGGGCGTGCCCGAATGACGGCGAATTGATCGCCTTTCACCAGAACTTCGGGCACAAGCGGGCGGGTGTTGTATTCGCTGGCCATGACCGCGCCATAGGCCCCTGCCGAGCGGAAGGCGATCAGATCGCCCGGGCCGACCTTGGCCAGTGCGCGCCCTTTGGCAAAGGTATCCCCGGTCTCGCAGACCGGACCGACCACGTCATAAGCTTGGGTTGCGCCGCCCGTTGCCGGTTCAGTTACCGGAACGATGTCATGATGTGCGCCGTACATGGAAGGGCGAACAAGATCGTTCATCGCGGCATCGACGATCAGAAAATCACGATCCTCGCCAGCTTTGTTGTAAATCACCGACGAAACCAGCACGCCCGAATTGCCTGAAATCAACCGGCCCGGCTCAATCTCGATCTCGCAGTCCAGATGGCCAAGAACCCGCTTGATCATGGCGCCATAGTCCATCGGCAAGGGCGGCGCTTCGTTCGAGCGGGTGTAGGGAATTCCCAAACCGCCCCCCAGATCCAGACGGTCAATCTGGTGGCCAGCCGCGCGCAGGGTTTGCGTCAGCGCGGCCACTTTGGCGTAGGCTTCTTCGAACGGGGCAAGTTCGGTCAACTGGCTGCCGATATGCACGTCTATCCCCACGACCTTCAAACCCGGCAGGCGGGCGGCTAGGGCATAGACCTCGGGGGCGCGGGAAATGGGGATGCCGAACTTGTTCTCTTTCTTGCCGGTTGCAATTTTTTCGTGGGTTTTGGCATCGACATCGGGATTCACCCGAATGGTGATCGGGGCGATCAGCCCCAAAGATGTCGCGACGCCCGACAGCACGGCAAGTTCAGGCTCGCTTTCGACGTTGAATTGGCGGATGCCCCCTTGAAGCGCGATCCGCATTTCATCGGCCTTCTTGCCCACCCCAGAAAACACGATCCGATCGCCCGGCACGCCGGCGGCCTTTGCCCGCAGATATTCACCGACCGAGACCACATCCATGCCCGCGCCAAGATCGCCCAGCAGTTTCAGGACCGCGACATTCGACAGCGATTTGATCGCAAAGCAAACCTGGTGTGGCAGGGGTGCCAAAGCCTCGGTGAACAGTTTGTAGTGGCGCGTCAGGGTGGCTGCGGAATAGACGTAAAACGGGGTGCCTACGGCTGCCGCGATTTCGGACAACAGAACGTCCTCGGCCATCAGTGTGCCGTTCTTGTACAAGAAATGATCCATTTTACGCCCCTTGCCGCATGGTTGACGGGGTTCTAAGGCAAAGGGCAGAAAAGGGAAACCACCCTAAAGCGCAATCACCTGGGCCGGGTCCAAAAGCCATGGGGCCACGATGCCGCAGGTATCGGCAAGCGGCAACAGGCATTGCGGCACATCCATGCCGATCACCTCGCGCATCAGATGCGCCCTTGATTGGCAGCGCGCCAGAACTTCGGGAAAATCGCGCGCCAGATCGGCCTGAAGCGCCGAATCCGCAATGACATAGCCATCTTCCATCCGGGTGGAACCATAGATGGGATGGGAGGGGATCACGTCCATCTGCATGGCCATGCCGGACGCCAAAGGTTCGGAGGAGCCGTCGTAGATGGGCGAAGATAGCCATTCATCCATGCCGATCAGGTGGCCCGGGTTCAGGAACAGATTGAACGGGTCGGTGGGCAGGGCATCGAAGACCGCCTTGTGAACGGCGCCGCCCAGAGTGCCGGGCTGCATCATCGAGCACCAAAGGCTCATCGCTTGAACATAGGGGCCGGCAAAGACATCCAGATAATCCTGAGCCGCCGCGGGCAGATCGGCGGGCCCCTGCGCAAGCCAACCCGCGCGGCAGATGTTCGATCCCCAGTGGCAAATATTGAAGGACATCGGCTGTCCCTTGGTCAGATGAAGCCCCGTTGGACCTGACAGGCCGTGACGCGCGCCGATGGCAAAGGTCGAATGACAGCCCAAGGGCAATCCGCCAACATGCGCCGCCTCGTAGGCGGCAAAATCGGTGATGCCTTCGCGGAACGCAAAGACCATGCGCCGCAGCGCGGTGCCCGCAGCCACATTGGAAAACTCCAATCGTGCGATTTCTGCCGCGTCCACGCGGGCCCGCAGACCATATCCCGGATGCATCATCAGATCCGTGGCATTTTCAACGCGCGCTGCAAGGCTGCGAAGGGGATCGGCCAGAAAGGCGGGCACATCCAGCGCCGTGGCGGGGTCTTCCACCTCGTCCGGGCCGAACCATTTCCAGCCTATGGCACCCACCTTGGCCGATTTCGGCAGGGCCTTTCGCAGCAGACCGTCCAGCCGGGCCGAGCCGCGCGGCTGCGACATCAGGCTAAGACTGGCACAAAGGACAGCGTGAACATCGCCGGCCTGAACCAAGGGCGAAATTCCGGTATAGGGCAGGCATTCATTGCCGGTGAGCAGGGTGGCCGCATGCGGCGTGATCACCATGACCGCCTCTTCAAAGCGCGGATCAAAGCCTGTCAGCCAATGAATATTGGCGAAATGCTCGCGGTCGCCATAGACGACCAAGGCGTCATATCCCCGCATTGCGCCTGCCGCACGCAGCGCCATGAGCCGGGCGCGGCATTCTGACAAAGACAGGTCTGGCGGGGTGTCAGGCAGACCGTGATGCGGCCATTCGATGCGGATCATATGAGGCATGACAGTCTCCTTCGACGGTCAGGTTAATGTGTGAATACCGCCCTGTCACGCGCCGCTTGCGAATCTTGGCCACCGCACTTATATCGACCTTCGAGAGGTTGGCGCGGGTAAGCGCCTCGCCAACCCGGTCAGGTCCGGAAGGAAGCAGCCGTAACGAGACCCGCTTGGGTCGTTGTCCAGCCTCTCACCTTTCCGATCTTGCAGCATCGTGTGTTGATAGGGTTGCCGCACGGGCCGCCAATATCAGTTTATCGGACGATCTACCGGGCACTATCGGTCAGCGCAGAGATCTGGGCGATCAGCATCTGTAAAAGCCGATCAAGAACTGCGCGAAGGCCATCAACGTAGCTGACATAGGCGCGCAGCGGACTGGCGGCCGCCGGGATCTTCTCGATCAAGAAAGGCGTGGCGAGATACAGGGCCAGCGCCAGAATGATCACCGTCATCGACAGTAAAAAGCCGCGCCGGAAGCCGCCCGCAGACTTGGCGTCAGAGGCCATGGTTTCGGCAATCGCCGCCTGATCGCCGGTTCTGCGTTCCGTTTTCGCACGCAGGGTGGAATTTATGGCGTCAATCTCTGGCAACATCTCGCTTTTGGCGGATGCCGACTTTGGAGAGACCGAAGCCGAGGGGCCGGACTCCGCATCGTTTTTCATGCGCGCGATGCGATCATTTGGCGTGGCACCACCCGGGGCTATTCCGGCAAGGCCCAATTCGTCCTGCGTTTCAAGGCTGTTACCTTCTGCCTTGCGGGCAAGACTTTCCCGCTCTGCCTCTTCGCGCAAGACGGCCAGAACCGATGCGTCAATATTCCGCGTCATCGGCGGCGCGGCCGCTGCCCGGGAAGGAGCGGCAGCAAACGCAGGTGCGGCGTCATAGGGAGGGTCGTCCTCGACCTCATCCACGCGGGCGGCAGAGGCAAACAGCGCGGCTTCTGCGGAGCTTTCGGCTTGCACGGCGGGGGAGGCCTGAAACCATGCATGTCCGCAATTGGAACATTGGACGTCTCGCCCACTGTCTGGGATCAAGGCGGTGTCCACCTCGTATTCGGCATCGCAATTCGGACAAACCAGTCGCATTCTACCCGCCCCAGTCAGCCATTTCGGTCGGCTTTCTTTCATGTTCTAGCAACAGTGCACAAAATATCCAAGGCTTTGTGCCATATATCGTCTGCCCGGCGTTGCAACCGCCGCCCCCATGCGCAATTCTGCATCACCACTGGGCGAGCCGAGGGGCATTTGTTTGATCAATCTTGAAAATGTGGCCTTCAACTATGGCGGGGGCGATCTTCTGTCAGAGGTGTCGCTGCGCCTTGCGCCCGGCTCTTTCCACTTCTTGACGGGCCCATCGGGCGCGGGCAAGTCAACCTTTTTGAAGCTGTGCTATGGGGACCTGTTGGCAACCAGCGGTCACGTCACCCTTTTTGACCGAAACGTGCGCGACCTGAGCCGCGATGAAATGGCGCTGACCCGGCGGCGGATTGGCGTTGTGCACCAAGATTGCCAGTTTCTGGATCATTTGCCCCTTCTGTCAAACGTCGGGTTGCCGCTGACAGTGGCGGGCAAGGCGGTTCAAGATTCTGATATCAAAGACCTTTTGACATGGGTTGGCCTTGAAAAACTGACCAATGCCCTTCCTCCGTCGCTGTCGGGCGGAGAGCGGCAAAGGGCGGCATTGGCCCGCGCCGTCATCATGGGGCCAGATGTGATTCTGGCGGATGAGCCGACAGGGAACCTTGATTGGGACATGTCGCTTCGGCTTTTGGCTTTGCTGGTGGAACTGAACCGAATGGGCAAGACGATCTTGATTGCAACACATGATCTGAACTTGATCCGCCAAGCCAAATCACAGGTCGCAACGCGTGTTCTGCGGATCGCAAAGCGGCGCTTGCAACTGGCGGGGGCGGATCTGTGATCAAGCTGCCGGCCATTTTATCTGACCATGGGGACGGTGTTGTGCCGCCATCAGGACCCACGGCATGGCTGACGACGGCCACGGCCGCCGCAATGGCTTTTCTGGCCGTCTTTGCCTTGGCGCTGGCCTTGGCCTCAGGACGACTGGCAGAACGCTGGTCTGCGGCCCTTGATCGCTCTGCGACGGTCCGAATCTCGGCTCCTGTAGATCAATTGGCCTTGCAAACCGCTGCGGTGCTGGAGGTGCTATCGACGACACCGGGAATATCGGCGGCGCGCGCGCTGGATCTGGCGGAACAACAAAAGCTGTTGGAACCCTGGTTCGGCCCCGATCTTCCTTTGGCAGACCTGCCGCTGCCGCAGTTGGTGGAAATTACCGAAGGGTCAGAAGGATACGACCGCGACGGCCTGCGCCAAAGGCTTCAGGCCGAAGCGCCCGGCGCCGTTCTGGATGATCACAGCCGATGGCGCGAACCCTTGGCCGCCGCCGCAACCCGGTTGCGCATATTGGGCTATTTGTCGGTGTTCTTGATCGGGGCCACCATGGCGGCGATGATCACCTTGGCCGCGAGAGCGGCGCTGGCCGCCAATTCGCAGGTCATTCGTGTGCTTCGGCTGGTTGGGGCAAAGGACGACTACATTGCCCGCGCCTTCGTCCGCAGGTTTACCCTGCGCGCGGCCGGCGGCGCCTGTATTGGCACTGTATTCGGCATGGCGGCGATCTTTGTGTTGCCGGCGCAAGAGGACGCGGGCAGTTTTCTGACCGGTCTGGGATTTCAGGGTGCGGGTTGGCTGCTGCCCCTGCTTTTGCCGGTGCTTGCCGCCTTGGTTGGGTTTTTGGCCACCCGCACGGCCTCATTGAGCAATCTGCGGAGAATAACCTGATGATCGCCCTGCGCTGGATCATGTCATTGATCTTTATCGTGCAAATGTATGCCGCGATGGTTCCCATCGGACTGGCCTATCTTCCGGCGGCGATTGTTGACCGCGATGGGGCAACGCGTGCTGCCCACGCTTATTGCCGATGGGTGCGGGTGTCGCTTCGGGTTTTGTGCGGACTTCGGACCGAAGTCCGCGGTGCGCCGCCCCAGACCGAGGCCTTGATCGCCGCGAAACATCAAAGTTTTCTGGATATCATTCTGATTTACGGTGCCGTGCCGCGCGCGAAGTTCATCATGAAGAACGAACTGCGTTATGCGCCGATCTTGGGGTGGTACGCCCTGCGCTTGGGCTGTGTTCCGGTGAAACGCGGGGCCCGTGGCACGGCGATCACCAAAATGATGGCGGACGTTCAGTCTGGGTTGGAGCGCCCCGGGCAATTGGTGATTTATCCGCAGGGCACGCGCGTTGGTCCCGGCGACAAGAAGCCCTATAAGATCGGCACGGCCGCGCTGTATTCGCAATTGGGCCAGCCATGCCATCCCGTGGCCACAAATGTTGGGCTGTTTTGGCCCAAACGTGGTATCTTGCGCCATCCGGGCTTGGCCGTGGTCGAGTTCCTGCCGCCCATTGCACCCGGACTGCCCAATGCTGAGTTCATGCGGGCGATGGAAGCGGCCGTTGAAACCGGTTCTGACAGATTGATGCACGACGCAGGTTGGAAAGCCCCCTGATGACAACCCGAAAAGAAACTCTTGGGCCGATCTTGGACGCGATACCCGGCACGAGTGTTCGGTCCATGTTCGGGGAATATGCGATTTATCTGCAAGACAAGGTGATCGGGTTTATCTGCGATGATACGTTGTTCTTGAAAAATCTGCCTGAGGCACGGGCCTTGTTGCCCAATGCCGAATTGGGAGAGGCGTATCCGGGATCGAAGGCCTATATCGTGGCCGATCCCTGGCTGGATGAGCCTGAGATTCTGGCCCATGCGGCACGGGCCCTTGCAGATGCCTTGCCCACCCCAAAACCAAAGACGCCAAAGAGAGCCCCGTGATGGACTGGATTGATAACCTTGAGGTTTTGCACACCCACTATGGCACGCCAATGGCCCCTGCCCTTCGGAAGGTAACGGCCGATGTGACCCCGGCCTATGCCGGGTTCATCGCGGCGTCGCGGTTTTGCATCCTGTCCACGGTCGGCCCCGAGGGCACCGATGGCAGCCCGCGCGGGGATGCCGGATCTGTGGTGACGATCGAAGGGCCTGAAACGTTGCTCATGCCGGATTGGAAAGGAAACGAGCGGATTGATAGCCTGCGCAACATCGTGCGCGACGGCCGGGTGTCGCTGATTTTTCTGGTTGCGGGATCGACCACGGCGGTGCGGGTTAACGGCACCGCGCGGCTGACAGCCGATCCAGCCCTGTGCACCCGTTTTGAACGCGACGGGAAGAATCCCCGAAGTGTAATCGTCATTCGTGTGGGCGAAGTCTATTCCCAATGCGCAAGGGCGCTTCAGCGTTCGGAATTGTGGACCTTGGGGGACATGTCGGCGGGGCTTCCCTCGGTGGGTGCGATGCTGGACGATGCCACGAGCGGCGAGATCAATGGCGGCACTTATGATGCCGAACGCGCCACGCGGGCCCATCTGGGGTGGTGGTAGGCACCTGCGCCTAGCGCCGGGCCAATGTTCCGAACACTCGGTCCCAGAGGGCCGATGTGACACCAAAATTGTGATCAGAGTCGTGATGATGGACGGCGTGGAGCCGGATCAAGCGGCGCAAGAGGGGCCGGCCGCCGCTGCCCAAGTGATGCACGACATAGTGAACCGAGACATAGGCCAGATACCCAGCCATGACGCCTGCCGTTGCCGCGGCCCCAAGCCGCAGTCCCGCGAGGGCGCTGAGAGGCCAGAAGACCAAACCATAGAACACGGCGACGGTTAGAAGTGTCGGCGTGCCGTTCAAGGCGCGGGGCGCGTCGTGATGGGCCATGTGGATGGGCTTGAGCACAGGGGCGTGATGAAAGACGAAACGGTGAATCAGGTATTCGGCAAGGGTCCACACGGCCAGACCACCAAGGAAAGCGGCGCATGCTGCGACGGTTTGCGAAGGGTCGGCCTTTATCAAAGCCACGCCCAACCCCAGCAAAACCAAGGGCGGGTAAAGGGCAAAATCCAGAAAGAAGGCCCAAGCCGGCATATCAGAGGCGAAAAGATGAACAAGCCGCGCCTGAAGGCCAAGGCGGGCCCGGGTGATCCGGCGCATCGTTGCAGTGCTAGGATCCATTTTGACAGTCCGTTCGTTGTTCAGACCCGCAGCCAAGACCAATTGAAGGCCTGAGGTCTGAAATGATGGTAGACAGTACATTTGGTTCAACAGCCGTTTTGGCCTAGGCTTTGGTTTTCCGAAACCAAGGTCACATCGGCCCATTTTGTCTGCAAATGAGGCACCGACATTGATCTAAAGCAACCTTTGGGGCCGCGTCACAAGCGAATTCAACAATTTCTGTGCGAGACTTTGGCGCGCCGGTGTCAGGCGGCCAGACCCTTTGTGCCCATATCGAGAAACTTTTGACGCCGATCTTTGATCAGGCCTTCAGGCTTTTTGCCGGAAAGTTCTTTAAGCATCGTCTCAATGGCTTTGCCAACCGCTTCAATCGTCTCTTTGCGTCCGCGCTGCGCACCGCCCATCGGCTCTTTCACGATGCGGTCGATCACACCGAGTTTTTGCAGATCTTGCGCAGTCAACCGCAGGGCCTCGGCGGCATCCTTGGCCTTGTCGGCATCTTTCCAAAGGATTGACGCGCAGCCTTCGGGGGTGATGACCGAATAGACGGAATGTTCCAGCATCGCGACCCGGTTCGCCGTGGCAAAGGCCACCGCGCCGCCTGATCCGCCTTCACCAATGATGACAGAAATCAACGGCACGCCGATTTGAAGACACTTTTCAGTTGAGCGGGCAATCGCCTCGGCCTGACCGCGTTCTTCAGCACCTTTGCCCGGATAGGCGCCGGGCGTATCCACCAATGTGATGACGGGAAGGCGGAATCTGTCGGCCAATTCCATCAACCGGATGGCTTTGCGATAGCCTTCGGGGCGGGCCATGCCGAAATTCCGTTCGATCCGACTTTTGGTGTCAGACCCCTTTTCCTGCCCGATGACCACCACGGGCGTATCTTGAAAGCGCGCAATACCGCCCATGACAGCATGGTCATCGGCAAAGTTCCGATCCCCCGCAAGCGAGGTGTATTCGCTGAACAAGGCGTCGATATAGTCGCGGGTATGGGGGCGTTCAGGATGGCGCGCGACCTGACATTTCTGCCAAGGGGTCAGGGCCTTGTACATGTCTTTCAGCATGACCTCGGCCTTGCGGTCCAAAGCCTCGGCTTCTTTCGACACATCGGTTCCCGGATTCGTGCGGCCCATTGTCCGCAACTCTTCGGCCTTGCCTTCGATTTCAGCCAGCGGTTTTTCAAACTCGAGGTAGTTCATCAGCGGGGCCCTCCGAATACACCCCCCTTATATGGCCAAAAGGGCAAGGAGTTGCAACGCCGCGCAGAAAGCGTTTGGATTTCCACCCAAGCGCCTTTGAAGACTTATTAAGTTTATCAGTGAGATAGAGAGGTATTCTTACCCAAATCTCAGGACTTTCCAGCGATCAGTTCAGCCTGTTTCACGATCACCTCGGCCTGTTTGATAGAGGCTATATCCACCAAGCGCCCTTTGTAGACAGTCGCCCCCTCACCCCGGTCTTTTGCTGCGGCCATGGCGGCCAGAATTTCGCGCGCTTCGCCGACAGCCGCGGCCGAAGGTGTGAAAACCTCGTTCGCCAATGCGATCTGCTTGGGGTGGATGGCCCATTTTCCGACCATTCCCAAGGTGGCTGCGCGGCGGGCTTGGGCGCGAAAACCCTCGTCATCAGAAAAATCGCCATAGGGACCGTCGACCGGAAGCACACCGTGCGTGCGGCAAGCGGCCACGATGGCAGCGGTCGCCCAGTGCCACGGGTCGCCCCAATACTGCGCGCCTTGATGAAGCATGTAATAGGCCTGCTGTGTTCCCCCGATCCCGGTGGTCTGCATTCCCATAGAGGCCGCAAAATCGGCGGCACCTAAGCTCATCGCTTGCAGGCGCGGACTGGACGCGGCGATCTCTTCGACATGGGCGATTCCGGCGGCCGATTCGATGATAACTTCGAAAGAGATCGCTTTGCTGCGGCCTGTTGCGCGTTCGATTGACGTGACAAGAGCATCAACAGCATAGACATCAGCGGCGCAGCCGACTTTTGGGATCATGATCTGATCCAATCGGTCCCCGGCCTGTTCCAAAAGGTCGACCACATCGCGGTACCAAAAGGGTGTGTCCAGCCCATTGATTCGCACGGACAGGGTTTTTGTGCCCCAGTTCAGGGTGTTGATTGCGGTGATGATGTTTTCGCGGGCCGAGGCCTTGTCAGAGAGGGCGACCGAATCCTCAAGATCCAGATTGATCACATCGGCCGCCGAGGCCGCCATCTTTTCAAACAGCGCCGGCCGCGATCCGGGGCCAAACAACTGACAGCGGTTTGGGCGGGCGGGCGGAGCAGGTTGAAGACGAAAGGACATGGGGCGCCTCGGCAAGGATGTTTCACGATACGATGCTGCCGGGTTAGATTATTGCGCGCCGCCCTTCAAGAGCCATTCGCAGGCGCAGAAAAATCGCCGCAGGTGCACCCGTTACACCGACCGCGCCCGGTTGTTGCGGGGATTATGTTCCAGTTCGACCAAGCCCATCACTTCCATCACGGGCAAGACATAGTTGGCAAAGCGCCCCCTGTACCCCTTGCGCAGCCCATAGTAGCCGCCGACTGGATTGTCAGGATCACGCGCCCAAGCCTCGATCGACCCTTCGGGGCAAGGTTTGCCCTCGTCCGCGTTTCCCAGGACAACCCAATCGCCGCGCGACGCAAGCATGGCATGGCAGTCTTGAAGGGCGTGCAGGTGATAGGACAATTGCGTGGTGCCGACCTGCACGACCAAGCGGGGCGGGGTCGCATCAGGCTCTGACCAAGCGAGGAAGTCCGAGCTGTGGGGCGGGGTTTTCAAAAGCCAAGGATCGTCTTTTTCGCCAGAACCGAATGTCACAGTGGTCATGATTCAGCAGCCTTTCGCAACGCGTCCGCAAATTGGCGGAATGAGGGGGTCAAATCTGGCAGTTTCGGAAAGATCAGGGCGGCCATAGGCCCAGAATAGTCTTCTCGCAGGGTGAATTCTGTTTGGGTTTCGGTCAAGGACCGTAAGGTATAGGCCCGTGTTCCGATGAAAAGACCAAAGGGCATGCCGCCGGTCCAGACCATCCGGCGCGGTGCGGTCAGATCCTTGACCCGCAGGACGAAGGCCCTCTCTGGGGCGACCTCCGACCAAATCGTGATCTTTGCGCCTTGCGTGATTTGGCCTTTGATCCGTAGGATTCCGAACCCGTCTTGCAGCCGAGAACTGTTGGTCAAGATCGGCCAGATTTTTTCAGGGGTAGCGCGGATGGTACAATGGGTTTCAAAGAATCGCATTTCGGCCTCTGGCTTGACGTTGAACCAGTTTGACGGCGATAACAGGACATCTTTTGTCATGTTTGAATTGATCAAATGCGCGCGGCGCGACTTTTGCAGATCTTGCTTTTGCTTCAAAACAGGGGCCGCCTGACCGCCCGGCAGCTTGCCCGCGAACTGGAAGTCGACCCAAGGACGGTTTTGCGGGACGTGGATGCCCTGAACGAGGCAGGCTTGCCTGTGCTGACCCAGCAGGGGCAAAGCGGCGGGATTACGCTTGGATTTGATTATCGCACGCGGCTGACGGGACTAACCCAAGACGAGGCGGAAGCGATGGCCGTCATCCTGTCGTTGATCCCGAGCGAGTTGGGCGATTTGGGGCTGGCGCAAGCGGGCGCGCGGGCGCAGGCGAAACTGCGCGAGGCGTTTCCCGACCAGACGCGGCGGCAGATGACGCAGATTCTTTCCAGATTTCAGTTTCCCGCAGGGCCGCCGCCCGGGGCAACGGATGCGCGGCGTGCGGCGCTGGCCCAATCCGTGCGCGCGCGGCAGATTGTGCGACTTCAGGCAAAATCACCCCGGCCCATCGTGGTTCACCCGATCGCGCTTGAAATCTCGGAACCGGGGTGGACGTTGATTTGCGGTCGGGCCCAAGGCCGCCATGTCGAAGCGGACTGGGGCGATATCAACATTTCAGCCCGGCGATTTTCTGTGACAGGGCTTGACCCCGTGGCCGCAAATCGTAAGGAGGAATGATAAATCAGATCTGCCCTTTTAAGGTAAGAATTTATGAATTCGACGGCGCCGCGCCCCTTTAACCAAAAAATACGGATCAGAACCCTACGGATCGTATCGGCGCTGGTGCTGTTGCCCCTGCTGCTTTTGACCGGACCGATGTGGGAGGACGGATGGCCGCGCGACATCACGCGGCTGATCGGAACCCTGTTGGTCGTCGTTGGGGTTTTGGGGCGGTTCTGGGCCATTTTGTACATCGGGACCCGCAAGAACAAGGAAGTGATGCAGGATGGCCCCTATTCGGTCTGCCGACATCCTTTGTATTTGTCATCCACCCTTGGCGTGGCGGGATTTGGGTTCTTGCTGGGCAGCTTTTTTATTGCAGCCCTTATGACGATCTTGGTCTTCACCATTTTGAACATCACGGCGGGGCGCGAAGAAGCCTTCTTGCGGCATGAATTCGGCACGGCCTATGCGGAATATGCCCAGAATGTACCGCGAATCTTACCGCGGCTGTCGGGTTTTCATACCAAAGGCGAGATTTCCGTTCAGATTGCCCCGCTGAAGATGACCTATCAGGATGCCTTGGTCTTCTTGGGTTTCTTTCCCTTGGCCGTGGTCATCGACTGGGTGCGCGATGTAAGTCTTTTGCCGATGTTTGTTTTGCCGTAAGAACCGCACGCAGACCTATCCCAGACTTACAAGGAGCCCCCATGTCGCGCATCGTTTATGTCAATGGCAGCTTTGTGCCCGAGGCGGAGGCCGTCGTTTCGGTGTTTGACCGTGGCTTCCTGATGGCTGATGCCGTCTATGAGGTAACATCGGTTCTGGACGGCAAATTGATTGATTTTGCCGGGCATTGCGTGCGTCTGGCCAGATCCCTTGGGGAACTGGAGATGAAAAACCCGCATAGCGAGGCCGAATGGTTGCAGATCCACCGCGATTTGGTTGATCAAAACGGCCTCGTCGACGGGATGATCTATTTGCAGGTCACCCGTGGAAACCCGGGAGACCGCGACTTTGTCTATCCGGGGCCGGAGGTGATGCCGACTGTGGTTTTGTTTACCCAGTCCAAACCCGGTCTGGCCGACAATCCGGCCGCCAAGGTGGGTTGGAAGGTGATCTCGATCCCCGATTTGCGCTGGGATCGGCGCGACATCAAGACGGTTCAACTGCTGTACCCATCGATGGGAAAAATGGCCGCCAAGAAGGCGGGCGTGGATGACAGCTGGTTCGTGCAAGACGGTGTGGTGACCGAAGGGACGTCAAACAACGCCTATATCGTCAAAGGATCGAAGATCATCACGCGGCCGCTGTCGAATGATATCTTGCATGGCATCACCCGCGTGGCCGTGCTGCGTCTGGCCGCCGAGGCGCAGATGGAGATCGAAGAGCGCGCGTTTTCTGTCGACGAAGCGCAAAGGGCAGATGAGGCTTTCATTACCTCTGCCAGCGCGTTCGTGATGCCCGTCGTTGAAATTGACGGGACGGCGGTTGGAACGGGGAAACCGGGCCAAGTGGTGGCCCGGCTTCGGGAAATCTATCTTGATGAGATGCGCCGCGCGGCTGTTTGACAGGATCAGACTTAATTGACCCTGAACTGAACCTGCGTGAGATCAAAGTTTTCCGGATTGCTTAGGATGGCAAGATCGACACCGTCGAAGGATAAGGTGACATCGCCTGTCAGGGCATCGGTCTGCGCCGTAAGCTGCGCGCTTGGGTCTGGGTCGGTTTCGGTAAGATATTGAATGGCAAGAAAATCATCTGAGCCATTGAAATCCTCGACCAGCGCGGGATCATCATTGACCGTCACAACGCCATCATAACTTGAATCGCGAAAAATGACGTTGAAGCTGTCTGCGCCCGCACCACCGTTCAGGGTGTCGCCGGAATCGCCAATCAGAAAGTCATTTCCCGCGCCCCCTTCGCCACGATCATGGGAGTGGTCTGGATCTTGCGACCAAGTGTTGTCTTGCAAGATGATGTCATCGCTTCCATCCCCGCCGTAAAGCACGTTTGACCCGTCGTAATCCCACAGACTGTCGTTCCCCGCTTCACCGTTGATCGTGTCATCGCCCAGTTGGCCCGTTTCAAACAGAACCGGGTCAATTTCGTCATCGACCCATGCGAGATCATCGCCGTCACCCAGCCAAAGCGCGTCATTGCCCGCTTCGCCCAAGACCAGATCATCGCCAGAGCCACCGTAAGCGGTGTCATTGCCATCATAACCCAGCACCAGATCGCTTTGATCTCCGCCGCGCACTTCGTCATCCCCTGCGCCGCCATCGACGATATCGGTGCCGTCCCCGCCGCGCAGGCTGTCGTCTCCATCGCCCCCCACGACCGTGTCATCGCCGCCTTCGCCGCTGATATCATCGCGGTTGGCCGTGCCGATCAAACTGTCATCGCCTTCGGTCCCGGTATCGGGGTCAGGGTCGGTGTCGCCGTCGCCCGATCCCGAAAAGATGTCGCCCAAGAAAAGCAAAGGCAGCACCAACAAGATTGCCAGAATTTCCATCGTTTCCTCCAAGGTTAATGCCTTGATCGGTAACCGGGGGACAGGAGTCAAATTCGGCGGAAGATTGTTGCGGCGGCATGGCCAAACTGGCCATAACGGCAGGATTGTTACCACAAAGCCCTGATTCAACGCCGAATTGTGGCGTTAACGTGTCTTTGATTCTGTGCCGACGTTTTCTTTCAACGCGGCCTCGAATGCGGATTTTTGATCGGCGGTGGCAGCGGTTTGATGCTGGGCAACCCAGTCCGCATAGGGCATGCCATAGACGATCGCGCGCGCCTCCTCTTTGGTCATGGCGAGTCCGGCCTCGTGGGCGGCCTCTTGATACCAGCGGCTAAGGCAGTTGCGGCAAAATCCGGCCAGAGTCATCAGGTCGATGTTTTGCACATCTGGGCGGGCGACAAGCAGGTGGTGCATCAGGGCACGAAAGGCGGCGGCTTCCAGTTTTTCGCGGGTGGAATCGTTCATGGCGAATCCTTTCAAGAGAGAAGACCAAGGGCACGCGCGCCCTCAAGCAGACTGGCGGCTTGAACATGCACCCCAAGCCCGGGGGCCAGCCGCTGCTGATCTGGGATATGGACAACGGTCATGCCCGCAGCAAGGGCGGCCTGTGCGCCGGGTGTGGAATCTTCGAAGGCAATGCAGAGCGCCGGATCAATTCCCAAAATAGCGGCTGCGTGCAAATATAGGTCAGGCGCAGGTTTGGGCCGATCCACGCGATCACGGCCATGAATGTGAAGCGGATCAAAACGGTGATGAATCCCGGCCTGTTTCAACGTGCGGTGGGCCGAATCGGTTCGCGAATTCGTGGCCAAAGCAAAGGGCAAACGCAGGCTGTCCAACCGGTCGAGCAAATCAACCACGCCCGGGCGCAGATCAATGCCGTTGGTAAAGGCGGCTTCCACTTCTGCGGCCCAGGCGGCATTGAAGGCCACCGGATCAAAGGCGGCCCCGAAAGCCATGGAAAAGACCTGCTCTTCCTGATCCACGGTGCCAACCAGATGTTCGAAAAGATCGGCGCGTTCCGGAAGACCAAGGTGGCGCATGGCGGACAGGGCGGCCGTGACCACAAGCCGTTCGGTTTCCACCAGTGTTCCATCCAGATCAAAGATCACCGCGCGGAATTTTGTCATGCTTTTACCTGTTCCAAAACTTCGGCCAAGATCGGCGCAAGGCGCGCCGCCCAAATTTCCTGATCTGCGGGCGTGCTGATCAAATCATTCCTAAGTTCGATCAACGTATTATGACGCCCCCGTTGCAAGGCATGCTGATCAATCGAATCGCCGGGCAAATGGCCCGCGTAGGGTTCGTTGTCCCCAATGCACAGGTCACGTTCGGCTTGCAGGCGGGCGATCAGGGGGCGCGACAGACGATCGTCGAGGTGAGAATACAAAACACCCACATGCCACGGGCGCGGGCTGCGGCCCCGAAGGCAGGGGGTGAAGGAATGGATGGCCAGGATCACCGTCTCTTGGTGCCGCGCCGCCAGATCGGCATAGGCGGCATGATAAGGGCGATACAGCCGATCTAACCTGTCTTGAAGTTCATCGGTTCCGGCATGACGATTGGCCGGAATGATGGTTCCGTCATAAAGCCGCATCAAAAGGGTGGGATCGTCTGGCCCACGGTTTGCGTCAATCACAAGCCGAGAGAAGCAACTTTCAATCACAGGAGCGTTCAGATGCGCCCCAAGTGCCCGGGCCAACCCCGCCGCCCCCACGTCATAGGCGATATGGCGGGCCATATCTTCGTCGCCGATTCCCAAAGACCCATCCCCAATCCAGGCCGGAACCCGGTTCGATGCATGATCGCAGGTGACCAACCACGGGCCGGGTCGGCGCTCTCCAGTTATTTTATAGGCATTTTCCACGTGCATCGTCCGTTTGACTTGCGCTTTCCTGCCTGCGGCTGCAAGGAATTGGAAGCACTTCAATGATAAAGTGAAAAAAGTTAGCGCTAACAAACGGCGCTGGTTGCCCCCTGCCCGATTTTGCCACATAAGTCGCGCGGCCCGACCCGGAAAAACCGAAGGACATATGCCATGAGACGCCTGCGCAATGTAAAGATCGTCGCCACCCTTGGCCCGGCTTCCAGCGATTACGCGATGATCCGCGCGCTGTTCGAAGCGGGCGCTGACGTGTTCCGTTTGAACATGAGTCACGGCAGTCATGCCGAACAAGCTGCCCGTCACGCGATCATTCGTCAGGTGGAGGCAGATACGGGGCGACCGATCGCAATTTTGGCAGACCTTCAGGGACCGAAGCTGCGGGTTGGCACCTTTGCCAATGCCGGGGGCGAAACCTTGATCGAAGGCGCCAGTTTTCGCATGGACCTGAGCAGCGCGCCGGGGGATGCGAGCCGTGTTCAACTGCCCCACCCCGAGATTTTTGCGGCGTTGGAGCCGGGTGCGTCTTTGTTGGTAAATGACGGCAAGATCCGGGTGCGGGTGAAAGACTGCGGCAAAGATTATGCAAATTGCGTGGTTGAGGTTGGCGGCGTGATTTCCAATCGCAAAGGTGTCAACGTGCCGGACGTGGTGCTGCCCTTGGCGGCGCTGTCGGCCAAAGACCGCGAAGATCTGGAATTTGCCTGCGAGCTGGGCGTGGATTGGCTTGCGCTTTCCTTTGTGCAGCGTCCCGAAGATGTCATCGAAGCGCGGCAGTTGGCCAAGGGCCGGGCTGCCATCTTGTCGAAGATCGAAAAACCCGCTGCTGTGAAGGCCTATGATGCGATTCTTCAGGTGTCTGACGGGATCATGGTGGCACGGGGCGATTTGGGCGTGGAATTGCCCGTCACCTCGGTGCCGCCGATCCAAAAGCGGTTGGTTCGCGGGGCACGGGCTGCGGCAAAGCCGGTGATCGTGGCGACGCAGATGCTGGAATCGATGATCGAGGCACCTGTTCCGACACGGGCCGAAGTTTCTGACGTGGCTACCGCCATATACGAAGGTGCGGATGCGATCATGCTGTCGGCCGAATCCGCCGCTGGCAAATATCCGATCGAAGCGGTGACCACGATGAACAATGTGGCGCTTTCGGTTGAAAAAGACCCGACCTATCGTTCGGTGATCGAAGCAAGCCGCGTGGTGATGCGCGAAACCATTTCTGACGGAATCGTTGCCGCGGCGCGCGAGATTGCGGAAGCGACCAATATCAAGGCGATCTGTTGTTTCAGCCAATCGGGCAATACGGCCAGCCTTGTTGCGCGTGAGCGCCCGCATGTACCGATTATCGCCCTGACGCCCCTGATGTCGACGGCGCGGCGGATGGCGTTGACCTGGGGGCTGCACAACGTGATCACCGAACCGCAAGACCGGTTCAAAGGGGCTGTTCTTGCCGCCATCAAGGCGGCGCGCACCGATGGCTTTGCCGGCGAAGAAGATATGATCGTGGTGACTGCCGGCGTGCCTTTCAACGTAAAAGGCACAACGAACATCCTTCGTGTCGCCCCGTGCGATGAACGATTGATTTCGCGGGTCGAACCCGAATAATGCGCACCCATTAGGGTGCGTCATTAGGGGGTTCTTTTGGACAATGATCTGATCCTTGTCATCGGGGTCGTGGTGGGGATTTTGGCAATTCCCGCGCTACTTGCTGCCTTTTCGGAAAGCCGCCCGCCCAGAACCGGGGCTATCTTGGTGTTGATCGCGGGCGTGCTTCTGGCCGTTGCCCTGTCGCGCAAGACGGGTGGTTATCGTATTGACCAGATCCCCGAGATCTTCATGTCGGTCATCAAGCGCTATATCGGGTAGGGACTTTTGGGCAAGACGAAGAAAACGCCGTCAGATCTGACGGTATGGTCGGAAAAGGCTTGCGCAGTTTGGGTTAGCCCCCTATAGCCCGCAGCCTGAACTGCCCCGCGAGGCCGGCGAAAGTGGCATGCCGAGTCGCGCGATGAAACCACGGAGATGGAAATGCCCAAGATGAAGACCAAGTCCGCTGCTAAAAAGCGGTTTTCCTTCACGGCCAATGGCCATGTGAAGGCCGGTGTGGCCGGTAAGCGCCACGGCATGATCAAACGTTCGACGAAGTTCATTCGTGATGCATCGGGGACCATGATCCTGTGCGCATCCGACGAGAAAATCGTCAAAAAATACATGCCCTACGACCGGTAAGGAGAGAAACACATGTCCCGCGTCAAATCCGGTGTTGTCACGCACGCCCGTCACCGCAAGGTGATCAAGGCAGCGGCTGGCTATTATTCCGCCCGCTCGCGCAACTTTCGCACCGCCACTCAAGCCGTCGACAAGGCCAACCAGTACGCCACCCGCGACCGGAAAGCCAAAAAGCGCAGCTTCCGCGCGCTTTGGATCCAGCGCATCAATGCGGCTGTCCGTTTGTTCGACGCAGAGTTCACCTACTCGCGTCTGATCGATGGCTTGAACAAAGCCGGGATCGAAGTGGACCGCAAAGTTTTGGCCGATCTGGCCGTGCATGAACCTGATGCCTTCAACGCGATTGCAGCACAGGCAAAAGCCGCTTTGGTCTGATCCAAGATCGATCGATAAGTGCAAGTTTAGAAAGGCCCCGCTTTTGTGGGGCCTTTTGTTTTGGAACCGTCCTGGGCGCCCTTCGTCAGACGCCATCTTCGTTTCCAATTTCTAAACAATTTCATGCGTTGGCCGCATTTGCGCCCGATTTGCACACAATGACTGTCCTTATCGTAACTCGTGAGGCACTTTATGTCGGCTTTAGATCACAAAGGCTTTGTCACCGCGCTTCCCTTGACTGAGGGGTTGTTGGAATGGACGCGGCGGCAAACACGCGACACCTGGCATGAAATTGCCCGCA
>CANHLE010000030.1 GCA_947461435.1 Paracoccaceae bacterium
CCTCAAACATCCAGCTCTTCCACAAACCGCGCGTTTTCCTGGATGTATTGAAAGCGCAGTTCCGGTTTTTTGCCCATCAGGCGTTCGACAAGATCGCCGGTCATCCCCGGTTCATCCTCGTCGATCGACACGCGGATCAGCTTGCGGGTCAAGGGGTTCATCGTGGTGTCTTTCAGATCCTTGGCGTCCATCTCGCCCAGACCTTTGAAACGCTGCACGTCGATCTTTCCGCGCCCCCCCAGACCTTTGGCCAGCATCACCTCTTTTTCGGCATCATCGGACACATAGATCCGGTGCGCGCCTTGCGTAAGACGGTACAGCGGCGGGCAGGCCAGATAAAGATGGCCCTTGTCGATCAGCGGGCGCATCTGGCTGAAGAAAAAGGTCATCAACAGGGCCGCGATATGGGCGCCGTCGACGTCGGCGTCAGTCATGATGATGATTTTTTCATAGCGCAGATCATCCACCAAAAACCGGGTGCCCATGTTGACGCCCAAAGCTTCGCAGATATCGCGGATTTCGGAGTTGTCGTTCAGCTTGGCCGATGCCGCGCCCAGAACGTTCAAAATCTTGCCCTTCAGTGGCAAAAGCGCCTGCGTTTCGCGGTTGCGCGCGGCCTTGGCAGACCCGCCGGCGCTGTCGCCTTCGACGATGAACAATTCCGTGCCTTCGCGCGATTTTGACGAGCAATCGGTCAACTTGCCCGGAAGGCGCAGCTTTTTGGTGGCCGTCTTGCGCTGAGTTTCCTTTTCCTGTTTACGTTTCAGCCGCTCTTCGGCGCGCAGCACGAGGAAATCAAGGATGGCGCCGGCAGATTTGGTATCGTTTGCAAGCCAGGTGTCGAAGTGGTCACGCACGGCATTTTCGACATAGCGCGTCGCCTCTTCGGTGGCCAAACGATCCTTTGTCTGGCCGACAAATTGCGGTTCGCGGATGAAAACCGAGATGACGGCGCAGCCCCCTGTCAGCATGTCATCGCGAATGATCAACTCTGCCTTGCGGTTCTTGATCAACTCGCCGTAAGCCCGGATGCCCTTCAGGATGGCCGACCAAAATCCGAATTCATGGGTGCCGCCTTCGGGGGTGGGGACGGTGTTGCAATAAGATTGCAAGAAACCGTCGCGCACCGGTGACCAGTTGATGGCCCATTCGACAGAGCCCGGAACGTTGAACTTTTCCTGAAAGCCGACCTTGCCCGCAAAGGGACGATCGGCGTAGGTGGTTGTTTTTTCAAGCGTATCGGACAGATAATCTGCCAGACCCCCGGGAAAGCGAAAGGTCGCCTCCATCGGCATATCGCCGTCGGGGATCGCCGACTTCCAACGAATTTCAACGCCCGAGAACAGATAGGCCTTGGACCGGACCATGCGCAGCAGCCGCGACGGGCGGAACTGATGGGAGCCAAAGATTTGCGGATCGGGGTGAAAGGTGACGGTGGTGCCGCGCCGATTGGGCGCCGCACCGATCTTTTGGATCGGACCCAAGGGTTTGCCGCGAGAGAAGGATTGGGCGTAAAGCTCTTTGTTGCGGGCAACCTCGACATCCATGCGGTCGGACAGCGCGTTCACCACCGAGGAGCCGACGCCGTGCAGACCGCCCGAGGTTTCATAAGCCTTGCCGTTGAATTTGCCCCCCGAATGAAGCGTGCACAAGATAACCTCGAGGGCGGATTTGTCTGGAAACTTCGGGTGCGGGTCCACCGGAATGCCGCGACCATTGTCGCGCACGGTCAGGGCCCCGTCTTCGTGCAGTTCCACCTCGATGCGGTTGGCATAGCCGGCCACGGCCTCGTCCATCGAATTGTCGATGATTTCGGCGGCGAGGTGGTGATACGCCCGCTCATCTATGCCGCCGATGTACATGCCCGGGCGCATGCGCACCGCCTCAAGCGGTTCAAGCACCTCGATGGAGGAGGCGTCATAGGTTTGTCCTGCGTCCGACAGAAGGTCTTGCGGCATGGGAGGCTCGATTCTTGAAAGGCGGCTTAGTCTGCCATTAGATCACCCCCGGGGGGAGGGGCGCAAGATGTTGGGGTGTTGAAGCAGACAGGGCTGAGAGTTAGGGTAGCGGCGGAAGTTCAGGGAGATGATGATGCGGGTATTGTTTACGGGCGGCGCGGGCAAAGCGGGCAAACATGTGGTGGCCTATCTGGCGGCGGCGGGGCACCGGGTGCTGAATGTGGACAAGCAGCGGCTGAACCACCCCGGGGTGATGGATCTGGTGGCCGATATCACCGATGCGGGGCAGATGTATTCGGTGATGCGCGGCTATGCCGGGTTTGACGAGATGGAGGCCGGAACGGGCCAGCAGGTGTTTGACGCCGTGGTGCATTTCGCGGCGATCCCGGCCCTGCATCTGATGGCGGACAATGAAACCTACCGCGTCAATGTGATGGGAACCTACAATGTGATCGAAGCGGCGGCGAAGATGGGGATCAAGAAGATCATCATCGCCAGTTCGGAAACCACCTATGGGGTTTGTTTTTCGGATGGGCAGACGGACCCGGCCTATTTGCCGCTGGATGAAGCCTATCCGATCAATCCGATGGATTCCTATGGGATGTCCAAAAAGGTGAACGAGGTGACCGCCGAAGCGTTTCAGCGGCGCTTTGGCATTGATATCTATGCGCTGCGGATCGGCAATGTGATGGAGCCGCATGAATATGCCGAGAAATTCGCGGGTTTTGCCAAGGATCCGGGGCAGCGGCGGCGGATCACCTTTTCCTATATCGATGCGCGGGATCTGGGGCAGATCGTGGATCTGTGCCTGAAGAAGGATGGTTTGGGCTTTCAGGTGTTCAACGCGGTAAACGACACCAATTCGGTGCCGCAGCCCAATGCCGAATTGCTGGCGCAGTTCTTTGCCAAGGTGCCCCTGAAACGCCCGGTCGGCCCCGATGAAAGCCTGCTGAGCAACCAGAAAATCCGCGAGGTTCTGGGGTTTGCCGAACAGCACAACTGGCGCAAATACGTCTGAGGCTGCAATTTGCGCGGCATCTTGTGGACTTTGGGGCAGATCCTTCCCATCTAATGGTCAAGAGTTAGGAGAGGCACCTTCATGCAGCACACATCGTCGCGCCTTGCGCGGGCCCTGAGGCACGAGGCCGCGCCGGGTGTTCTTTTGATGGTTGCGGCGGCGACGGCGATGATTCTGGCCAATTCGCCCGCCGCGCCGTCCTATCAGGCGTTCTTCGATCAGGTCCTGTCCATCACGCTGGGGGGGGCTGGGCTGACAAAGCCGCTGATCTTGTGGATCAATGACGGGTTGATGGCGGTCTTTTTCTTTCTTGTCGGGCTGGAGTTGAAGCGCGAGATGCTGGTGGGGCGGCTGAACACGCCCGCCGAGGTGATCTTGCCGGGATTGGCGGCTTTGGGGGGGATGTTGGCCCCCATGGCCGTGTATCTGGTGGTCACGCGCGGCGCGCCGGAGTTGGCCCAAGGCTGGGCCATTCCGGCCGCGACCGACATTGCCTTTGCGGTGGGGGTGCTGGCGCTGCTGGGCAAGCGGATTCCGCCCGCGCTGAAGATCTTTTTGCTGACGCTGGCCATTTTGGATGATCTGGGGGCCATCGTAATCATCGCGCTGTTTTATGGCCATGGGTTGCAGCCGGAGTATCTGGTTTATGCCCTGATCCCCTTGGCCTTACTGGCGGCGATGAACTGGGCCGGAACGCACCGCATCGCCCCCTTTGTTCTGGTGGCGGTCATCTTGTGGGTCTTGGTGTTGAAATCGGGGATCCATGCCACGATTGCCGGGGTGGCGGCGGCCTTTTTCCTGCCCCTGAAGGACAAATTCGGAAAATCCCCGCTGCAGTCGGTGGAGCACGGGCTGCACCCCTATGTGATGTTTCTGATCACGCCCCTGTTTGCGCTTGGCAATTCGGGGGTGCAACTGGGCGGGATGCAGATGGGTGACATTTTGGCGCCGCTGCCCTTGGGCGTTCTTCTGGGTCTTTTTCTGGGCAAACAGATCGGGGTGTTCGGGGCGACCTTTGCCGCGGTCAAGCTGGGCGTTGCGCGTCTGCCAAGCGGGGTAAGCTGGACCATGATCTATGGGCTGTCCTGTCTGGCCGGGGTCGGCTTTACCATGTCGCTTTTCATCGGGTCTTTATCCTTTGCCGATCAAGGCCAGATGAATGCCGTGCGCATGGGGGTGCTGGGCGGATCCATCTTGTCGGCGATCCTTGGCTTTGCCGTGCTGCGCCGGGCCACCAAAGGGGCTTGACCGCGCCCTGCGGTTTGGTCCTTCTGGGCGCCAAAGACGGAGGAAGACCATGGCGAAGGCATTGATCACTTGGGGCGGTTGGGACGGGCATGAACCGGACAAGGTTGCGGCCCTGTTTGCAACAGATTTGCGGGCGGCAGGAATGGACGTCGAGGTGACCGATACCTTGGCCTGTTTTGACGATCCGGGGGCGTTGACCGACCTGTCGCTGATCGTTCCGATCTGGACGATGAGCAGCATTGAAAAACAGCAATCTGCCAATGTCTGCGCCGCAATTGAGGCCGGTGTGGGCCTTGCGGGATGTCATGGCGGGATGTGCGATGCCTTTCGCAACGATGTGATGTGGCAGTTCATGACAGGGGCGCAGTGGGTTGCGCATCCGGGCAATGACGGGGTGGATTACCGCGTGCGCATCACCTCGGGGCACGAGGTTGTGGCAGGGCTTGCCGATTTCGAGGTGAAGACCGAGCAGTATTATCTGCATGTCGATCCGGCCGCCAAAGTGCATGCCGTGACAGACTTTCCGGTGGTCGACGGGCCGCACAGCCCCAATGGACCGGTTGCGATGCCGGTTGTCTTTACCAAGATGTGGGGCAAGGGACGGGTCTATTACAACGCCCTTGGCCACCAAGCCAATGTCATTGACCACGGAACGCCGCGCCTGATGATGCAGCGGGGCATGGACTGGGCGGCGCGAAAATGAGCTTTCAGGCCTATCTGGACAATATCGAGGCCAAGACCGGGAATTCCCCGGCGCAGTTTCGGGCGCTGGCGGTGGAGAAGGGATTCGCCACCGGGTCAGGAATTGCGCCGGGGGTGAAGGCCACGCAGATTACAGATTGGCTTAAGGCCGATTTCGGGCTTGGGCATGGCCATGCCATGGCGATTGTCGCGCTGCTGAAGGGCAAGACAGAATAGGGGCAGCCCCCCTGCCCGCAGGTTTTGGGCTGGCCCTGCACAAGAAAGACAAGGGCGGCCAAGGGATTGCCCTTGGCCGCCCTTGTTTGAACGCCGCGCGCCCTTATGCCCGCGCCGCGCGGATCAGATCCAGAATGTCCTTGGCGGCCTCGGGGATATTGGTGCCGGGGCCAAAGATCGCCTTGACGCCCGCCTTGTACAAAAAGTCGTAATCTTGTTGCGGAATGACGCCGCCGCAGATCACCAGAATATCACCCGCCCCCTGATCCTTGAGCGCCTGAACCAGTTTCGGGGCAAGCGTCTTGTGCCCAGCCGCCTGCGAGGAGATGCCGATGACATGCACGTCATTGTCGATGGCATCCTGCGCGGCCTCTTCGGGGGTCTGGAACAGGGGGCCGACATCGACGTCAAAGCCGATATCGGCAAAGGCGGTGGCGATGACCTTTGCCCCGCGATCATGGCCGTCCTGCCCCATCTTGACCACCAGCATGCGCGGGCGGCGGCCCTCTTCTTCGGCGAAGGCTTCGACATCTTTCTGGATCATGGCAAAACCGGCGTCGCCTTCGTAGGCAGCGCCGTAAACGCCGGCGAGGGTTTTGACTTCCGCGCGGTGGCGGCCAAAAATCTTTTCCATAGCGTCACTGATCTCTCCGACTGTGGCACGGGCGCGGGCGGCGGTGATGGCCGCCGCCAGCAGGTTGCCGCCATGCGCGGCGATGTTGGTGATCTCTTCAAGGGCGGCTGTGCAGGCGGCTTCGTTTCGGGCGGCGCGGGTGGCAAGCAGGCGGGCCACCTGCGCGCTGCGCACGGCCACATTATCGATATCAAGAATATCGATCGGGTCTTGTTTGGACAGTTTGTATTTGTTCACGCCCACCACCACCTCGTCGCCGCGATCGATGGCGGCCTGACGGCGGGCGGCGGATTCTTCGATCCGCAACTTGGGCATGCCGGAGGCGACGGCCTTGGTCATGCCGCCCATGGCTTCGACCTCTTCCATCAACTCCCAGGCTTTTTGCGCCAGATCAGAGGTGAGGGATTCAACATAATAGGACCCGGCCAGCGGATCGACGACATGGGTGATGCCGGTTTCCTCTTGCAAGATCAGCTGCGTGTTGCGGGCAATGCGGGCAGAAAATTCGGTTGGCAGCGCCATCGCCTCGTCCAAGGCGTTGGTGTGCAGGCTTTGCGTGCCGCCCAAAACCGCCGACATCGCCTCATAGGCGGTGCGAATGACGTTGTTGTAGGGATCTTGTTCCTGCAAGGACACACCCGAGGTCTGGCAATGGGTGCGCAGCATCAACGAGCCTTCCTTTTTTGGATTGAATTCGGACATGACGCGGTGCCACAGCATCCGCGCGGCGCGCAGCTTGGCCGCTTCCATGAAGAAGTTCATGCCGATGGCAAAAAAGAACGACAGGCGACCGGCAAAATCATCAACGTTCATGCCCCGCGCCAAGGCGGAGCGGACATATTCGCGCCCGTCAGCCAGGGTGAAGGCCAATTCTTGCACCAGATTGGCCCCGGCCTCTTGCATGTGATAGCCCGAGATCGAGATCGAATTGAATTTCGGCATCTTTTCCGACGTGTATTCGATGATGTCCGCAATGATGCGCATCGAGGGTTCCGGCGGGTAGATATAGGTGTTGCGCACCATGAATTCTTTCAGAATGTCGTTCTGAATCGTGCCCGAAAGCTGCGATGGATCGACGCCTTGTTCTTCGCCGGCCACGATAAAGCTGGCCAGAATGGGAATGACAGCCCCGTTCATGGTCATCGAGACGCTGACCTTGTCCAGCGGTATGCCGTCAAACAGAATTTTCATATCCTCGACGCTGTCGATGGCGACCCCGGCCTTGCCGACATCGCCCACCACGCGCGGGTGATCGGAATCATAGCCGCGGTGCGTGGCCAGATCGAAGGCAACAGAGACGCCTTGTTGACCGGCGGCCAGATTTTTACGGTAAAAGTCGTTGCTTGCCTCGGCGGTGGAAAAGCCCGCGTATTGACGGATCGTCCAAGGACGGCCAGCGTACATCGTGGCCTTCACGCCGCGTGTGAAGGGCGCAAAACCGGGTATTTCGCCCATTTGCGGCAGATCGGCGACATCATCGGCGGTGTAGACCGGCTTGACGGTGATCCCTTCGAGGGTCTGCCAATTCAACCCATCGGGCGAGGCGCCCTTCATCTCTTTGGTGGCCAGGGCCATCCAGGCGGCGCGTTTATCGGTCATCTTTCCCTCTCACTGCCGGGGGGCCGCCCGGCTGCTTGGTTTTGGCGCGGTGACATCCTATATTCGGGCGATGAACACCGTCGGTAAACTGATCTTCGCGGCCCTTGCGGGCCTGTCTGGTATCGTGGCGCAGGCAGACGAGGCGCCCTTTCGTCCTGTTCCGGCCAGCGAGGTGGTGCTGGCCGATCTGTTATATCAAAGCCGCGTCGTGGCCATCTTTGCGGATGATCCCCAAGATCCCAACTTTTTGCGGCAAATGGCGTTGATCGCGGTCAATTCGGCCGATCTGGCCGAGCGTGACGTGATCGTGGTCTTTGACACCGATCCAGCGGCGGCGTCAGAGGTGCGGGTCAAGCTGCGGCCCAAGGGCTTTGCGCTGGTGATTATGGACAAGGACGGCAAGATCGCCCTGCGCAAGCCCCTGCCTTGGGATACACGGGAAATCAGCCGCGCCATCGACAAGTTTCCCTCGCGCCGCGATGAAGTGTTGCTGCAAAACGCGGTTCCATCCGCTACTCAAACTCCATGATGACTTCGTCAACCTTGAGGCTGCTGCCGGCGCTTGTGGTGATCTTCTTCACCACACCGCGCCGTTCGGCCTTCAGGATGTTTTCCATCTTCATCGCCTCGACCGTGGCCAGCGCTTGACCTTCTTGCACTTCGTCGCCCTCGCTGACCATGATCTTGGCGATCAGGCCCGGCATGGGGCACAGCAGGAATTTTGACGTGTCCGGCGGCAGTTTTTCCAGCATCAGGCCCGAAAGTTGCTTTTGGCGCGGGGTTTGGACATGCACTTTCAGGTCAGCCCCGCGCAGGCGCATGCGAAAGCCCATGGGAATTTTTGACGTCTTGATCACCACAGGGCTGCCATTGACCGACAGCCGGGCAAGGGGCTGGCCCGGCGTCCAATCGGAGGTGACGCGCAGTGCGGTGTCTTTGTCAAAGTGGATGGTGGAGCCTTCGGGATCGGCCTGAACCGTCACCGCAAAGGACTGCCCCTGAAGCGAGACAACCCAATCATCGCCAACGCGGCGGGTGTGGTTGTTCAATGTGCCGCTGATCTTGGTGCGGCGAATTTCGGCCACGCGGTGCATGGCGGCGGCGGATGCCGCGATCTGCCGAAGGATGTCGTCGGGCAAGTGGGCGCCCTGAAACCCATCAGGGTATTCCTCGGCGATGAAGGCGGTGGTGATGTTGCCCGATTGAAAGCGGGGGTGATCCATGACCGCGCCCACGAAGGGCAGGTTGTGCCCGATGCCTTCAACTTCAAAGGTATCCAGTGCGATTCGCATCTCGGTGATCGCCTGCGTGCGGGTGGGGGCCCAGGTGCAAAGCTTTGCAATCATCGGATCGTAGAACATCGAAATCTCGCCGCCTTCGAACACGCCGGTATCGTTGCGCACAATGCCGCCGCTTGCGGTGGCCCCTTCGACGGGCGGGCGATAGCGGGTCAGCCGGCCGATGGATGGCAGGAAGTTGCGATAGGGATCTTCGGCATAAAGCCGCGATTCCATGGCCCAGCCGTTGATTTTCAAATCTGACTGCGCAAAGGGCAAAGGCGCGCCATAGGCGACGCGGATCATCTGTTCGACCAGATCGACCCCGGTGATCAGTTCGGTCACGGGGTGTTCAACCTGAAGCCGGGTGTTCATTTCCAGAAAATAGAAATTGCGCGCGCCGTCCACGATGAATTCGACGGTGCCTGCGCTGGTATAGCCGACCGCGCGGGCCAGCGCGCAGGCTTGCTCGCCCATGGCGCGGCGTGTCGCCTCGTCCAGAAAGGGCGAGGGCGCCTCTTCGATGACCTTTTGATTGCGCCGCTGGATCGAACATTCGCGTTCGTGCAGGTAGACGATATTGCCGTGCTTGTCGGCCAATACCTGAATTTCGATATGGCGCGGTTGCGTGACGAATTTTTCGATGAAGATGCGGTCATCACCAAAGGAGGCGGCGGCCTCGTTCTTGGAGGATTGAAAGCCTTCGCGGGCTTCGGCGTCGTTCCAGGCGATGCGCATGCCCTTGCCCCCGCCCCCCGCCGAGGCCTTGATCATCACGGGATAGCCGATCTGCGCCGAGATCGCTGCAGCCTCGTCCGCATCGGCGATCAGGCCCATATGGCCCGGAACCGTGGAAACATTCGCCTGCTGGGCGATTTTCTTGGAGGTGATCTTGTCGCCCATCGCTTCGATGGCGGGGCTGGGTGGCCCGATGAACACGACACCGGCCGCTTCCAGCGCGGCGGCGAAATTGCGATTTTCCGACAAAAAGCCATAGCCGGGATGCACGGCTTCGGCGCCGGTCTGGTGAACGGCCTGCATGATCTTGTCGATCACGATATAAGATTGCGCCGCGGGCGAGGCCCCGATGTAGACCGCCTCGTCTGCCATTTTGACGTGCAAGGCATCGCGGTCTGCATCGGAATAGACGGCGACGGTCTTGATGCCCATCTTGCGCGCCGTTTTCATCACGCGGCAGGCTATTTCGCCCCGGTTGGCTATCAGGATCTTCTTGAACATGGGGCTCTCCTTGGCGGGGCATCAGAATGTGAAACGGCCACCCGGGGGGCTGCCCCGGATGGCCGTTCATGTGTTGGTCGCGCCGCAGAAGCGGGCGCGTTCGCCTTAGCGGCAGATGTTGGTGATCTCGTCGCACAGGGCGCCGGCCGCGCCGCCTGCGATGGCACCGGTAAGAACATCGCCGTTCGTGGCAGCGGCAAGTGCCGCGCCGCTGGCCGCGCCAACGAGGGCACGTTCGCTGTCATTGGCCAGGCAAGCGGTGAGGGAGGTTGAGATAAGGGCGAGAAGGATGATTTTGCGCATGTGTGACTGCCTCGTGTCAGGGTTGTTGTGGGGACAGTTTTTAACGACTTCTGCGCGATCGGAAAGCAGAAAACCGCACAGCGTGCCGGACCGGCGATGGATTGCCGACCGGGAACACATGGGGTCTTGAAAAAATGCCCGGTCCACCGGGGACCGGGCAAAAGGGTAAGGGAAGGGTAACAGTCTTGACAGGAATAGGCCGGGACGGCCGTTTCGGATGTCATGACGTCAGCATCCTGTATCCGGCACGGCCAAGCAACCGCCATTGTCGGGCGCGCCGGGCCATCGGCAGAAATTTGCCCGTGGCCGCGAGGGTACAGGAAAGGGGCGATCATGCGTCGTCATCCTCGTCGTCCCAGTCATCCATGATGACCGGTTCGGCATCTGCGGCGAACACTTCGGGGAAGGAGGCCTGCGCGCGGCGCAGATCAAGTTTAAGCAGGGCCTCGTAGGACGCGAGATCAAACGGGTCTTCGGCGGGCACAACTTCGCGCCCAAAGACCCAAGACAGCCGTCCTGCATCCAGATTTCCCCGTTCAAACGACTCTTCGCCAAAGCAGGCCCAGATGGCGGCAATAAAGCCCGCATCGGCCCGCTTGTCGGCCGATTTGCGATCGCGGAAGCGTTCGCGCTTTGCGAGTTTGGTGGCGCCCTCTTTCTTGTTTTCGCGGCGAATGGTGAACTGGAAATCCGTTCCGGCCAGACGCGAGGGGAAGCCGCGATGCTTGATCATTGCACACCCCCCAAAACGCGGGGGGCGGAATAGCCAGACCCAAAGCCCAGACGAGCCTGGGTCTGGCCAAGGGTCTTATTTGTATTTGCCCGTATAGGTCGGCTCAACCGTGATTTGCGGTTCATCGACATAGACGACTTCATCAACTTTTGGGGCGCAAGCGGCCGCAAAAACCACGAGATAGAGCGCCAAAGTGGCGCGAACTGAGTTTGACATAATCTGCTCCATTTATCGCCGAAGGTCGCCACGGCTGCCTCTGCCGCACTTCGCCCCCGGTTCATTTTTACAGCCGCTTGGGTTCGGCCTGTGGTCAGATTAGTCGAAAAACTATCGAAAAGACACGTCTTCATGGCCATGTGGCCCTTATGTGGCAGGGTTGCATCAAATGGGACGTTGGATGAGCCGCGCCCCGCAAGATATTGTGCATACATCAAAAAACCTCCCAGATGCAGGCCCCATTTTCCAGACGATAGGCCTCGAAAAACTGGGTCGCGTCGGGATCTGTTTCACCAAAGGGCACCGCGCGATCCGAGAGCGAGATGATGATCTGACTGGGCAACAGGGCCGAACCGGTGACTTTGGGCAGGGCAAATTCCTGGCACAGATGGCTCATGTCGGCGGCGGCGATATCAAAATCAACCAAGCCCGCCCCGCGCGCGATGGCGGGGGCCAGAAAGCGAAAGCGTGTCGCCATGCCATCTGGTCCGGGGACATTCCAGATGACATCCAGCAAGGTGATCTCTTGCCCGGAGGGCACCTCGATCGCCTCGCCCTGCCCCGGTTCAATCACCGGACCCTCGGCCTGAATTTGAAACGTCTGTGCCATTGCGCGCCCCTTTTTCTTACAGGGGAATATTGTCGTGCTTCTTCCACGGGTTTGCCAGCTTCTTGCCGCGCAAAGACGCAAAGGCGCGCGCCACCCGCCGGCGGGTGGAATGGGGCATGATGACCTCGTCGATAAAGCCCTTTTCGGCGGCAACAAAGGGATTGGCAAAGCGGTTTTCATATTCCTTGGTCAAGCGGGCAATATCTTCGGGTGATTTGCCGCGATGGATGATTTCGGTCGCGCCCTTTGCCCCCATCACGGCAATTTCGGCCGTGGGCCAAGCATAGTTGAAATCGCCCCGCAGATGTTTGGACGCCATCACATCGTAAGCCCCGCCATAGGCCTTGCGGGTGATGACCGTCACTTTGGGAACGGTGGCCTCGCCATAGGCAAACAGCAGTTTTGCGCCATGTTTGATGATGCCGCCCAATTCCTGCGCCACCCCCGGAAGAAAGCCGGGAACGTCCACCAAGGTCAGGATCGGGATTTCAAAGGCGTCGCAAAAGCGCACAAATCGCGCGGCCTTGCGCGAGGCGTCGATATCAAGGCAGCCTGCCAAAACCATGGGCTGATTGGCGACAACACCTGTGGTTTGCCCTTCGATGCGCACAAAACCCGTGATGACATTGGCGGCAAAATCGCGCTGAATTTCAAAAAAATCGCCCTCGTCCGCGACTTTGACGATCAGCTCTTTCATATCATAGGGTTGGTTGGGGTTGGCCGGGATCAGCGTATCCAGACTGGATTCAAGACGGGCCGGATCATCAAAGAAGGGCCGCACCGGGGCTTTGTCGCGGTTGGACAGGGGCAGAAAATCGACCAGACGGCGAATTTCGGCCAAAGCCTCGACATCGTTTTCAAACGCGCCGTCGGCGACCGAAGATTTCTTGGTATGGGTCGACGCGCCGCCCAATTGTTCGGCGGTGACAATCTCGTTTGTGACGGTTTTCACCACATCGGGGCCGGTGACGAACATGTAAGAGCTGTCTTTGACCATGAAGATAAAGTCTGTCATGGCGGGCGAATACACCGCGCCCCCCGCGCAAGGCCCCATGATCACACTGATCTGCGGAACCACGCCACTGGCAAGGATGTTGCGCTGAAACACCTCGGCATAGCCCGCAAGAGAGGCCACGCCTTCTTGAATCCGCGCACCGCCAGAATCGTTCATTCCGATCACGGGCGCGCCGTTTTGCATGGCCATATCCATGATTTTGCATATTTTATTCGCGTGCGTTTCAGACAGAGACCCGCCAAAAACCGTGAAATCCTGCGAATAGACATAGACCATGCGGCCATTGACGGTGCCCCATCCGGTGACCACGCCGTCGCCGGCGGGGCGCTCGGCCTCCATGCCGAAGTCGGTGCAGCGGTGGGCGACAAACATGTCGAATTCTTCGAAAGACCCTTCATCCAACAAAAGTTCGATGCGTTCGCGGGCGGTCAGCTTTCCTTTGGAATGCTGCGCGTCGATGCGGCGCTGCCCGCCGCCCAGGCGCGCGGTTTGACGGCGAACCTCAAGCTCTGCCAAAATATCCATTTGGATTCCCCCCCGATGTCGCGCGACCTTATCGGCACTCCGCCCAGAGGCAAAGCGGTTTCCAGTAAATTTGCAAACCTTTGGCAATGTACATTTTGCTAATTGCAAATCAGCTAATCCCTGAAGAAATCAGGCGAGCCGCACCCTGAAGGGTGTGGCCGGGTCTGTTCGGTCGCTGATCCCCTTTTTGAAGGCAGTTTGCAAAGGTGGCGCGAACCACTGGACTTTCCCAAACCCGCGGACTAGCGGTTGGCGATGAGCACCCCAAACGCACGTTTTTTGAACCGGGCCACGCCGCCCAAGATCGTTACCCTGATCCTGATGGCTGGTCTGTCAGCGCTGACGATGAATATCTTTTTGCCATCGCTGCCGTCGATGGCGGCATGGTTTGATGTGCCCTATGCCTTTATGCAACTGTCGGTGGCGCTGTATCTGCTGCTGTCAGCCTTCTTGCAAATCCTGATTGGCCCCTTGTCCGACCGCTACGGACGTCGGCCGGTTCTGTTGGTGTCGTTCACGATTTTCCTTTTGGCGACGATCGGCACGCTTTTGGCCCCGAACGCCGTTGCCTTCTTGATCTTCCGGATGCTGCAGGCGGTGATCGCCTCGGGGATGGTCTTGTCGCGCGCTGTGGTGCGCGATGTGACCACGGATCCCGGGCAAGCGGCGTCGATGATCGGATATGTGACGATGGGGATGACGTTGGTTCCCATGATCGGCCCGGTGATTGGCGGCTATTTGGACCAATACATTGGCTGGCAAGCAAATTTCGGATTGCTGTTCGGCATGGGTCTTTTGGTGCTTGGGCTGATCTACGCCGATCTGGGCGAAACCGCGACCCCATCAACGACCGGGATGTTTCAGCAGTTCCAGAAGTATCCGGCCCTTTTGAAATCGACGGCCTTTTGGGGCTATTGTCTGTGTGCGGCCTTCGCCTCTGGCTGTTTTTTCGCCTATCTGGGCGGGGCGCCCTATGTCGGCAATCAGGTATTTGGGCTTAGCTCCAGCCAGATTGGCAAGCTGTTTGCCTTGACGGCGGTCGGGTACGCGATGGGCAATTTCGTGGCGGGTCGGTTTTCGGCGCGCGTGGGGATGAACCGCATGGTTCTGCTGGGCACCTTGGCGACGACGGGGGGCCTTGGGGTTTTGGCGCTGCTGACCTTGGCGGGACTGTCGGGGCCCGTGGTGTTTTTCAGTCTGACAATAGCGATGGGCATTGGAAACGGGATGTCGCTGCCCAATGCAAATGCCGGTATCTTGTCGGCGCGGCCCGACCTTGCGGGCACGGCATCGGGGCTGGGCGGGGCGATCACCATTGGCGGCGGGGCGGCGTTGGCGGCACTGGCGGGGGCGATCTTGCCGCCCGGCGCCACGGAAATGCCATTGATCCTGCTGATGCTCGCCTCATCCCTTGCCTCTAACCTTGCCATTCTGGCCGTGATCGGCCGGGCGCGCGCCGCTTGACTTGATCTGTTTGCAAATGCCAATTTGGCATTTGCAAAGAGAGGCATCATGGCCACCCAGAAACTGTATGCGGGCGCAAAGCTGCGCGAATTGCGTTTGCGCGTGTCCTTGACGCAGCGGGTCTTTGCCGACCGATTGAAGGTGTCGCTGCCCTATCTCAATCAGATGGAAAACAACCATCGGCCGGTTTCGGCCTCGGTTGTGCTGGCGCTGGCGCAGGAATTTGGGCTGGATGTCACCGAGTTGACCGCCGGGGAAGGCGAGCGTCTGGTCTCGGACATGCGCGAGGCCTTGGCCGATCCGGTGTTTGGGCCGCAAACCCCGCCTTTGGCCGATGTGCGGCTGGCCGCATCAAACGCCCCTGCGCTTGTCCGGGCCTTTCTGGATTTGCACCGCGCCTATCGGCAAAGCCATGAAAGGCTGGCCTCGCTGGACGAGGCTTTGGGCCGCGAAGATGCCGGATTGCGCACCAGCCCCTGGGAAGAGGTGCGAGATTTCTTTCATTACTGCGACAATTACGTCGACGCTGTTGACCGGGCCGCCGAGCATTTCACATCGGGCGCAAAAGACGGGCAAGATGTGCTGGTCTATGCGGTTGAGGCGCTGAAAAAACGGGGAATCGAGGTGCAGTTCGCGGCGCAATCGGCGCTGCGATCCTTTGATCCCAAGGCGCGTCGTCTGGATCTGTCGGCCCGCGCGGCCGCGCCGACCCAGCGTTTTCAACTGCTGTATCAATTGGCGCTGCAAACCCAGAACGAGTTGCTGGAGGCCACGCTGGATCTTGCCCGGTTTCACACCCCCGAGGCGCGCGACATCGCCAAGATCGGTTTGGCCAATTACTTTGCGGGGGCGGCGCTGATGCCCTACCGCGCCTTTTTGGCCGCGGCCCAAGAGACTCGCCATGATCTGGAACGGTTGGCAGATCTGTTTGGCGCATCGATCGAACAGGTGGCGCACCGTTTGTCCACGTTGCAGCGTCCGGGCGCCAAGGGAATACCGTTCTTTTTCGTCCGCGTCGATCAGGCGGGCACCATCACCAAACGCCATTCGGCCACGCGATTGCAATTTGCCCGATTCGGCGGGGCCTGCCCGCTTTGGAACGTGCACCGGGCCTTTGAAACGCCGGGGCATTTCTTGCGCCAACTGGCCGAAACCCCGGATGGGGTGCGCTATTTGTGCCTTGCGCGGGATGTCTCAAAACCGGGGGGGGCCTATTTGGCACCGGTTCGGCGCTATGCCATTGGCCTTGGCTGCGAGATCACCCATGCCGGATCGCTGGTGTATTCGGACGGTCTGGATCTGAAGGGCCGGTTCGAGCCGATCGGCATTTCCTGCCGAATCTGCGAGCGCGCCGACTGCCACCAAAGGTCTGTGCCGCCTTTGGAGCGCCGTCTGCGCGTGGACCCTGACAAGCGGGACGTCTTGCCATATGATATTGCACATTGACGTTAATCGGGTGCACAGTGCCGCCGAATTGGGAAAAAAGACTGAAAAAGGGACGTTCTTATGATTAAAGTCGATGGCGCTGTTGAATTCAAAGCCTCGGCCCGGCGGGCCCAGAACGCGATGATGAACGAACATCAATTGGCCCATTTCCTGCCCCATGGGTCAGTGATCAAGATGCTGGATGACGGGACGTTCGAGTTTACCGTGACCAAGGACATCGGCATTACCGTCTTGACCCTGAACGGCACGATGAGCGTCACGCCCGTGCCAAATTCGGATCAGGTCAGGTTCAAGGCGGGCGCCAAGCATATGGTTGGCGGGGCGGCGACCTTTGATTTTCTGATCCGCTTTTCGGGGGACGAGCAGACCTGCAACCTGATCTATGAGGGCGACGTCGGCGCAAGCGGGCTGGTCGGAAACTTTCTGACCATGGGGGAAAGCAAGGTTCAGGGACGGTTTGAGCAGTTGTTTACCGATTTTGGCGCCCGGATGGCGCGAAGCCAGAAGGTTGCCGACGACAAACGCACTGCGCCGTCGGCCTAGCGCTGCGCGGTGCGCCACGTGGCGCTGATGGCAGGTTCCAGATTGGATTTCGGCAGTTTGCGCCCCAAAATGTGATCGGCGGCCTTTTCGCCGGTCATGATGGATGGCCCATTAAGGTTGCCATTGGTGATCTGCGGGAAGATCGAACTGTCCGCAACGCGCAGCCCCTCCACCCCGATCACCCGGCAATCGGGATCGACCACGGCCAAAGGATCATCTGCCCGGCCCATGCGGGCGGTGCCGCAGGGATGATAGGCGCTTTCGGCGTGATCGCGCAGGAAACTGTTCAAATCCTCATCCGTTTGCAGGGCAAACCCCGGCTGAAGTTCGGATTTCACATGCTGTTTCATTGCGGGCTGAACAAAGATTTCCCGCGTCAGGCGGATGGCGTTGCGGAAATCGGCCCAATCAGAGTCTTGCGACATATAGTTGAACTGAATCTTGGGCGCCGATCGCGGATCAGAGGATCGCAAGGTCACCGATCCGCGCGATTTGGACCGCATGGGGCCGGTATGAACCTGAAAGCCGTGCCCGCCTGCCGACGCCTTGCCATCATAGCGCACGGCGATGGGCAGAAAATGATACTGAATGTCGGGATATTCGACGCCGGCCTTGGAGCGGATGAAACCGCAGGCTTCGAACTGGTTCGACGCGCCAAGGCCAGTGCGCGTCATCATCCACTGCGCCCCGATCATCGCTTTGCCCCAAATATTCCAGTATTTGTACAGCGTGATAGGCCGGGTTGCCTGAAACTGCATGTAGATTTCAAGATGGTCTTGCAGATTGGCCCCGACGCCCGGGCGATGGGCGACCAGCGGAATTTGATGGTCGGCCAAGTGGGCCGCATCGCCAATCCCGGACAGCATCAATATCTTGGGCGTGTTGAGCGGCGAGGCGGAGACGATCACCTCCTGCGCGGCGCGGATCACTTCGATCTGGCCGCCGCGGTCGACCTCGACGCCAATGGCACGGCCGCCTTCGATGACCACGCGCCGGGCAAAGGCGCGGATCAGGCTGACATTGCCCTGTTTCATCGCGGGGCGCAGATAGGCATTGGCCACCGACCAGCGGCGCCCTTTCCAGATCGTCGCTTCCATCGCGCCAAAGCCTTCCTGACTTTGGCCGTTATAATCGGGTGTCACCGGATATCCGGCTTGACGTCCCGCCGCGATAAAGGCGTCAAACAGCGGGTTGCTGCGCGGTCCGCGGGTGATGTGCAAAGGGCCGTTGGTTCCGCGAAACCCGGTATCGCCCGCCGGGCCCGCGTCGGCGCCGCCGTGCCAGGATTCCATGCGTTGGAAATAGGGCAGCACATCGGCATAGGACCATCCCTGCGCGCCCATGGCATCCCATGTGTCATAGTCGCGGGCATGGCCGCGCACATAGACCATCCCATTGATCGAGGAGGAACCGCCGATGACGCGGCCGCGCGGTGTGACCAGACGGCGGCCTCCCAGATGCGGTTCGGGTTCGCTGGCAAAGCCCCAATCGTACATCGGCATGTTCATCGGGTAAGACAGGGCTGCCGGCATCTGGATGAAGGGCCCGGCATCGCTGCCGCCCTGTTCGATGACGATCACCGACTTTCCGGCCTCGCCCAAGCGGTAAGCCACGGTTGATCCGGCAGAGCCGGACCCGATTACGACATAGTCGGCGATCACGAGGGGAACCCTTTCAACTGCGCGTTCAGATAGTTGAGTGCGACTTCTGCGGCGGCTTTGCCATCGGGCGCGCCAGATTTGAGCGCCTCGCGCAGATAGACGCCGTCGATCACCGCCCCCAGACCTTCGGCCAGATCCAGCGCAGACGATCCAGCGATGGGCCGCAGCGCCGACAAGAGATTGGAGCGAAGGCGCCCTTGATAAATTTTCAGCAAACGGCGCGCCTGGGGCGAGGTTTGGGCCAGAACCCAGAAGTTCAGCCAAGCGCCAATCACCTCGCGGCGAAAGTTACCGGGGCTGAAATTGGCCAGAATGATCGCGCGCAGCCGATCGCGCGGCGTGCTGGCCACAACCAAGGCGCCGCGCACTTCGGCCCCGTAAAGCGACAGGATATGGCGCATGGCTGCCAAAAAAATCTCTTCCTTCGATCCGAAATAGTGATGCGCAAGGGCCGAGGACATGCCGGCGCGCTTTGCAATCTGGCTGACGGTCACATCCAATGAGCCAACACGCCCGATTTCAACGATCGTCGCTTTGACGAGCGCGGCCTTTCGGATAGGCTCCATTCCAACTTTCGGCATTTCGGTGCGGGTCCAAGATTTTTCTTGCCAAACCGAGGTAACGTGAAGTTTATTGACTCGTCAATCAACAAAAAACCGGGGACCCCTCATGACGCTTCGTTCTACTCTTCTCGGCACCGCCATCACCTTTGCCCTTGCGGGTTCTGCCTTTGCAGAAGGGTGCGACAAGGTGATCTTTTCGGATGTGGGTTGGACCGACATCACCGCCACCACCGCCGCCACCACCTTGGTGCTGGAGGCTTTAGGCTATGAAACCGAAACCAAGGTCTTGTCGGTTCCGGTGACTTATACTGGTCTGGCCGAAGGGGATATCGATGTGTTCCTGGGCAACTGGATGCCCACGATGGAAGCCGACCTTGCGCCCTACCGCGATGCGGGCACGGTTGAGGTGATCCGGACAAATCTGGAAGGCGCCAAATACACGCTTGCCACGAACGAGGCCGGGGTTGCCGCGGGCATCACCGATTTCGCCTCGATCGCGGCGGCAAAAGACGCGCTGGAGGGCCAGATCTATGGCATCGAGCCGGGCAATGACGGCAACCGACTGATCTTGGACATGATCGCCTCGGGTCCGTTCGAGCTGGACGGGTTCGAAGTGGTCGAATCGTCCGAGCAGGGGATGCTGGCCGAGGTGGCCAAAGCGCAGGACGACAGCAAGCCGATCGTGTTTCTGGGCTGGGAACCCCACCCGATGAACGCCAATTTCAAGATGACGTATCTGTCGGGCGGGGATGACTATTTCGGGCCGAATTTTGGCGGGGCGGTGGTGGACACCAACACCCGCAAAGGCCTGAGTGCAGAATGCCCCAATACGGGCAAACTGCTGTCCAACCTTGTCTTCACGCTGGCCATGGAAAACGAGATCATGGGCGCAATCTTGAATGACGGGGCTGATGGACGCGATGCCGCGAAAGTATGGCTTGCCGCCAATCCCGCCGCTTGGGAGCCTTGGCTGGACGGTGTGACCACGAAAGACGGCGGCGATGCGAAGGCCGCTGTTCTGGCTGCCTTGCAATAATCCTGATTGGCCCTCGCCCACAGGGCGGGGGCCAATCGTTTCCGGGCGGAAAGGATGCGGCGGATGGAATGGCTGACAGACTACAAGATTCCGGTCGGAAAGGTGGCCAAGGCCATCTTTACCTGGATGAATGACAATCTGGGGTGGCTGTTTGATGGGATATCGGCTGTCATGGAATGGATGATCAATGGCATCCTTTGGCTGCTGCAATCGCCCAATCCCTTTGTGATCATCGGCCTGTTTGTCATCATGACCTGGGTGCTTCAACGCAACTGGAAGGTCTGTCTGGGCGTCTTTTTGGGATTTTTGTTCATCTTGAACCAAGGCTATTGGGAAGAGACGACCGAAAGCCTGACCTTGATCCTGTCGGCCTGCGTGGTGTGCATGGGGCTGGGCGTGCCGATTGGCATCGCGGCCGCGCATCGCCCGCGCCTATACACCGCGATGGTTCCGGTGCTGGATTTGATGCAGACCCTGCCAACCTTTGTGTATCTGATTCCGGCGATCGTGTTTTTCGGGCTTGGCATGGTGCCGGGTCTGATTGCGACCGTCATCTTTGTCTTGCCCGCGCCGATCCGGCTGACGCATCTGGGCGTGGCGTCCACGCCCACCGCCTTGCTGGAGGCGGCGACCGCCTTTGGCGCGACCCCCAAGCAACGCCTGTGGAAAGTGGAATTACCCTATGCCTTTCCGCAAATCATGGCGGGGCTGAACCAGACGATCATGCTGTCTTTGTCTATGGTGGTGATCGCGGCCCTTGTGGGGGCCAATGGGCTGGGCGTGCCGGTGGTGCGGGCCCTGAATTCGGTCAATACCGCCTTGGGCTTTGAATCCGGCTTCATCATTGTGGTGGTGGCCATCGTGCTGGACCGCAGCCTGAGGGTGACGCGCAAATGAACGCCGTAGAATTTGACAAGGTCTCTATTGTTTTTGGCGACAAGCCGGGGCTGGCCCTGCCCATGATGGACAAGGGTCTGTCACGGTCGGACGTGCAGCAGCAGACGGGCCAGATTCTGGGCGTGCATGATTGCAGCCTGAATGTCGCCAACGGCGAGATCTTGGTGCTGATGGGCCTGTCCGGATCGGGCAAGTCCACTTTGCTGCGCGGGGTGAATGCGCTGAACCCGGTGGTGCGCGGCGAGGTGCGGGTGAACGACGGTGACAAGATGGTGTCGGTCACCAAAGCCGATCCCGAAACGCTGCGCCGCTTGCGGTTGACGCGGATTGCCATGGTCTTTCAACAATTTGGCCTGCTGCCGTGGCGAACAGTGCGCGAGAATGTCGGGCTGGGCCTTGAACTTGGCGGCACCCCGATCGAGGCGCGGCGGCCCCTTGTGGATGAACAATTGGCTTTGGTGAACCTGACGCAATGGGCCGACAGGAAGGTGGGCGAACTTTCGGGCGGGATGCAGCAACGCGTGGGCCTGGCCCGCGCCTTTGTGACCCAAGCCCCCATCCTTTTGATGGATGAACCCTTTTCGGCGCTGGACCCTTTAATCCGATCAAAACTGCAAGACGAACTTTTGGATTTGCAGGCCAAGTTGAAGCGCACCATCATCTTTGTCAGCCATGATCTGGACGAGGCGTTCAAGATCGGCAACCGGATTGCCTTGATGGATGGCGGGCGGATCGTGCAATGCGGCACGGCGCGCGAGATCATCGCCAATCCGATCAGCGACTATGTGGCGGATTTTGTGGCGCATATGAACCCGCTGGGGGTTCTGACCGCCCGCGATGTGATGGAACCGGGCACGGCGGGCGCCGAGGCGCGGCCTTTGGGGGCAGAAACCCCCGTCAAGGATATCATGCAGATGATGTCGCAGGGCGTGACGGAAATGGTTGTCACGGAAAACGGGCGCAGTCTGGGCCTGATCAGAACTGCCGGACTGATGGCCAAGTTGATCGATCCGCGCGGACGGGTTTAACGGGTCCGCGTGAAGCTGAGCGTGTTTCCCCGCCCCACATAGGACAGATCCAAGCGGTCGGGCGTTACATTCAGCACTTCATAGCAAAAGCTGTCCAAGGGATCGCCCCCCATGGTCTGAGTGAAGAACCCCCGTTCCAGCGTGGTTCCGTCCAGACAGCTTTGCGAAAATGTCATGGTCGAGACATCCACCGTCTCGCCGCCATAGGCACTGACCTGTTCGGAACCCCAGATGGACAAGGTGCTTTGCGGATCCTCGGTCGAGGTCCAGCCCCCCTGCATCGCATCGCGGGTGGGCGCCCAAAGGTCTGGCGTGCCCGGTTCAATCTTGGAAATCGCAACCTCGGCGGTGATATCGCCAAACGACACGATATCGCCAGTGATCAGAAACGGTGTATTCACCGGGGCCTGCGCCACCAATTCCAGCGCAATTTCGTTTGAGTTTTGTCCTCGCGCGGCGGCCCAGCGGCCACCATCGCCATAAAACAGACAATAGTTGCCATCATCCGGCGCGGAGCAGTTTTGCACGATGACCTGCGCGGTGATTGGTTCGCCATAGGTTCCAGGATCGAAACTGGCGGTCCCGGCGTCTTGGCCATGGGCGGACTTGGCCAAAAGGAAAAAGCACAAGGTGAAACGGCGGGTCAGCATGCAATGGTCTCCTTTGAATGGTCAAAGGATAGCAATCCGCGCGGGCCCTGTCGTTCAAATTTTGACCGACCGCCGCCTATTCCAGCAAATCATCGGGATCAGCGGCCTTGGGCGACGCCTTTTTTGCAGCTGGTTTCTTGGCGGCCGGTTTCTTGGCCGCAGGTTTCTTGGCTGTCGCCGATTTTGCCGCCGTGGTCTTTGCAACTGTGGTCTTTGCCGCCTTGGAAGCGGCCGGTTTGGCCGCGGCTTTCTTAGGCGCAGCTTTTTTCTTGCCGCCCGGCTTGCCCGCCTTGTCCGCGATCAGCGCAAGGGCTTCTTCCAGGCTGACCGCTTCGGGCGCGATTTCCTTGGGCAACGTTGCGTTGACCTTGCCCCATTTGACGTATGGCCCGTAGCGCCCCGGCATCACCTGAATCTCGCCGCCATCGGGATGCTCGCCCAAGGATTTCAGCGGTTCGGCCGGGGCAGCGCCGCCGCGGCCCGGGCCGCGCGCGGCCTTCAATGCCAGCACTTCAACCGCGCGGTTCATGCCGATGGTAAAGACCTCTTCGACATCGGGAATATTGGCATAGACGGGACCATGCTTGATATAGGGTCCAAAGCGGCCAATGGCCGCCTCGACCATTTGGCCATCTTCGGGATGCGGGCCGATCACGCGGGGCAGACCCAGCAGGTCCAGCGCCCGCTCCAGCGTCAGGCTTTCGGCACCCCAGCCCTTGGGCAGGCTGGCACGGTCCGGTTTGGGTTGGGCCTCGCTCGCCTCGCCGCGCTGCACATAGGGCCCAAAGCGGCCCGTGCGGACAGAGATGTCGCGGCCCTCGTCGTCCTGGCCGAGGATTTTGCCATCGGCCGACCCTGCCCCGCCCTCTTCGCCGCCCGAGATCGGCCGGGTATATCGGCATTCAGGATAGTTGCCGCAGCCAATAAAGGCCGAGCCGGAGCGCGCCGTTTTCAGATGCAGACGGCCCGACCCGCAGGTGGGGCAAATGCGGGGATCCGACCCATCCACGCGCAAGGGGTATAGGTGGGGCGCAAGAAATTCGTCAATCTTTTCCAAAACTTCGGAAATTCGCAGATCTGCCGTTTCCGCCACAGCGGCCGAAAAATCACGCCAGAAACGGGACAGGACATCTTTATAGGCACGCTCTCCGGCGGAGACATCGTCCAGTTCGTTTTCAAGGTCAGCGGTGAAATCATATTCCACATATTTGCGGAAAAAATTCGTCAGAAAGGCCGTGACAAGCCGACCCTTGTCTTCGGGGATCAGGCGGTTCTTGTCTTTGCGGACATATTCGCGGTCCTGAATCGTGGTGATGACCGAGGCATAGGTGGATGGCCGTCCGATGCCCAGTTCTTCCATCCGCTTGACAAGTGTCGCCTCGGTGTAGCGGGGCGGTGCCTGGGTAAAGTGCTGTTCGGGGCCGACCTTGCGCTTGTCGACGTTTTCGTTGGCGTTGATCTGCGGCAGGCGGGCGTCGTCTTCACCTTCTTCATCCTTGCCTTCGTCATAGACTTTCAAGAAGCCGTCGAACAAAACCACTTGGCCCGTGGCGCGCAGAACAACCTGTGCATCGGGGCTGGACACGTCAACCGTTGTCCGCTCCAGCCTTGCGCTGGCCATTTGGCTGGCGATGGTCCGCTTCCAGATCAGATCGTAGAGTTTGCGCTGTTCGGGATCGGTCAGACGCAGTTTGTCCGGATTCGCGGCCATTTCGGTGGGACGAATGCATTCATGGGCTTCTTGGGCGTTTTTGGCCTTGTTCTTGTACAGGCGCGGCGTTTCGGGAACATAGGCGGCGCCGAATTGATCTGCGATGGCGGTTCGCGCGGCTGTCACAGCCTCGGGTGCCATGTCGATCCCGTCGGTGCGCATGTAGGTGATATAGCCCGCTTCGTACAGGCGCTGCGCGGTGGACATGCAGACCTTGGCCCCCATGCCAAACTTGCGGCTGGCTTCTTGTTGCAGGGTCGATGTCATGAAGGGCGGATAGGGGTTGCGCGTGGCGGGCTTGGCCTCCACCGATTGAACGCGCAGGGGCCGCGAGGTGACGGCCTGCACGGCCACTTCGGCGGCTTCTGCGGTTGGGATGTCGAATTTATCAAGTTTCTTGCCGGCAAGGCTGATCAGACGGGCCTCAAATGTCTGGCCGCGGGGGGTGGCCAGCGTGGCGTTGACGGACCAGAATTCGCGGGGACGAAAGGCTTCGACCTCCATCTCGCGCTCCACGATCAGACGCAGGCAAACCGACTGCACGCGGCCAGCCGATTTTGCCCCGGGAAGTTTGCGCCACAGCACGGGCGAGAGGGTAAATCCGACGAGATAATCTAAGGCACGGCGGGCCAGATACGCCTCGACCAAGGGGGTGTCGATCTCGCGCGGTTCTTTCATTGCCTTGGTCACGGCATCTTTGGTGATGGCGTTGAAGGTGACGCGGCTGACTTTCTTGCCCTTCTTCAGGCTTCCCGCGAGGGCTTCTTTCAAATGCCATGAAATCGCCTCTCCCTCGCGGTCGGGGTCGGTGGCCAGAATCAACTCATCATCGGTTTTCAGGGCTTCGGTGATCGCGCGAATGTGCTTTTTGCTGTCGGCCGCCACTTCCCAGGTCATGGCGAAATCATCTTCGGTATTGACCGAGCCATCTTTGGGGGGCAGATCGCGCACATGTCCGTAGGAGGCCAGAACGACATAGTTCGGTCCAAGGTACTTGTTGATGGTCTTGGCTTTGGCCGGGGATTCGACGACGACGACTGGCATGAATAATCTCTTCCCTGCGCGGCAATAGGGCATGGCGGCTGCACGCCCCGAACGGGGGGGCAACATGGGAGCCAAGCAAGGGCTTGTCAACCGCCCGCCTGCGCATGGGGTGTCGCAGGGCCTGTGCGGTCAGTCCAGCCGGGACAAAAGCCCGCCGGATTGGCGCAAAATGCGGCCGTCCAGTTCCAAGGTGATCAGGGCCTGCGCCATTGCGGCCGGCGGCAGGGACAGATCGCGGATAAGTTGATCTTCGGCGGTGGGGCTGGGGCCAAGGCGGGCCAGGATCAAACTGTGCAAGGCCGCGGTTTCGGGCAAGGGACGGGTTTGCGGCGCGCGGTCGTGCGGGGGCGGCAGGACCGGCAGCACCGCCGGATGCAGGTCGGGCGCGGGCGCCGAGGGCATCCCCAAAACCTCCAGCACATCTGCCGGTCCGCGCACCAAGACAGCGCCGTCACGGATCAATTGATTACATCCCGCCGCGCGCGCATCAAAAGGATGGCCCGGCACCGCCATCACGTCACGCCCCTGATCCAGCGCATCGCGCGCGGTGATCAAAGAGCCGGACCGACTGGCCGCTTCGACCACCACAACGGCCCGCGACAGGCCCGAGATAATGCGGTTGCGCAGCGGGAAATGTCGGGTTTGCGGCGGCAATCCCATGGGTTGTTCGGACACCAAACAGCCGTCTTCGACGATTTGCGCCGCAAGGCCGCTGTTTTCTTCGGGATAGATCACGTCGACCCCGCCCGCCATGACGGCCACGGTCCCGCCAGACAACGCGGCCTTGTGCGCCTCGGCATCAATGCCGCGCGCCAGACCCGAGACGACGACAAGGCCAGCGCCGCTGATCCCTTCGGACAGCCGTTTGGCCATTCGCAGCCCCAAGGAGGAGGCATTGCGCGCGCCAACCAAGGCCACCATGCCGCGGCCCAGCAGGCCTTCATTGCCGCGCGCCCACAAGATCGGGGGGGCATCGGGCAAATCCATCAGGGCCGCGGGATACCCGGGGCGCGCGTGCAGCAGCAGGCGGGCCCGCGCCGCGCGGCCCGCCGTCAGTTCGGCGCGCACCACCAGCAAGGGGCAAATCTGATAGTCTTCGACCCCCGCCGTTCGGGCAATCTGCGGCAAGGCTTTCAACGCCGCCTCAACCCCGCCATGTTCGGCCAAGAGGCGGTGAAACGTGACCGGCCCCACCCGCCGCGAGCGCAAGAGTTGCAGCCAAAGAACAGGGTCTTCATCGCGGCCCGGGGGCCGGTCAAACGGTTGAGTTGCGCGTGCGGCAAGACCCAAAGGGCGATTCCTTATGTCGGCAGACCCCGAAAGATTGCGCAAGGAAGGTTAACGAAAGGTAAATCCGGCCAAATCCTGCCGACTGGACTTACGAAGGGCGAACTGGACTTATCGAATCTGCAGACTGAGACGTTGAAACTTGCGCTGGAATTTGATCAATTGCATGCAACGAAGGTCCCGCATCCCCTCGCCGGACCCATGGAGGTTGGAATGAAGAATGCAGACGTGGCCTTGCGCCGGGATGAAGCGATTTCGCGCGGTGTGGGCATGCAGACCCAGATCTATGTCGACCGGGCGCTAAACTCGGAAGTCTGGGACATCGAAGGCAATCGCTATATCGATTTCGCGGCGGGAATTGCTGTGGTCAATACCGGCCATTGCCACCCCAAGGTGATGGATGCCGTATCGAAGCAGCTGGCGAAATTCACCCATACCTGCCATCAGGTTCTGCCCTATGAACACTATATCCGTTTGGCCGAACGCCTGAACGCCGTGGTTCCCGGCAACTGGCCGAAGAAAACCGTGTTTGTGACCACAGGCGCAGAAGCCGTTGAAAACGCCGTCAAAGTGGCACGGATTGCCACGCAGCGGTCGGCGATCATCGCCTTTGGCGGGGCCTTCCACGGCCGGACGTTTCTGGGCATGTCGTTGACGGGCAAGGTTGACCCCTACAAGAAGGGCTTTGGCGCGATGATGCCGGATGTCTATCACGTGCCCTTCCCACAAGAGGTGCATAACGTGACGACCGAGGATGCGCTGGCCGGTCTGACCAAATTGTTCAAGGCCGATCTGGATCCGGGCCGTGTGGCCGCGATCATCTTTGAACCGGTTCAGGGCGAAGGCGGCTTTTACCCGGCGCCCAAGGAATTGGTTCGGGCCATCCGCAAGATCTGTGATGAGCATGGCATCGTCATGATCGCAGACGAGGTGCAGACAGGCTTTGCGCGCACCGGCACGATGTTCTGCATGGAACAATATGGCGTGGCCGCCGATATCACCACGATGGCCAAGGGTTTGGCGGGCGGCTTGCCCTTGGCGGCGCTGACCGGAAAGGCCAGCTTGATGGACGCGGCCCATCCGGGCGGTCTGGGCGGCACTTATGGCGGAAACCCGATCGGGATTGCGGCGGCCAATGCCGTTTTGGACGTGATCGAGGAAGAAGACCTGTGCGCGCGTGCGAACGAGTTGGGCGGCCGTTTGAAACAGCGTCTGGAGGCGATCCGGTCTGTGACCCCGGAAATCTCTGATATTCGGGGACCGGGGTTCATGGTGGCGATTGAACTGGCCAATCCGGGCAATCTCGAGCCGGACGCGGGCCTGACCACCCGGATCCGGCTGGAGGCGCAAAAGCGCGGCCTGATCCTGTTGACCTGCGGCGTGTATGGCAATGTCATCCGCTTCTTGGCGCCGATCACCATTCCGGATGCGATTTTCGCCGAAGCGATGGAAATTCTTGAGGCATCGATCGCTGCGGCGCGCGCCCACTAAAGGCAAAAACGGCCCGCGCCCCGGCTTTGGGGCGCGGAGCGGTTGGCAAAAGCCGGGCGTCGCGGTATCAGCCGAACCATGAGCGACCAGCCTGCCTTTCAAACCCCCGCCATTGTGCTGACCGGCGCCTGCGTGAGTGTGCAGGGCCGAACGATCTTGCGCGACATCACCTTGACCCTGACCGATCCGCGCATCGGAATCATCGGACGCAATGGGTCTGGCAAAACCACCTTGCTGCGCCTGATCGCGGGTCTGGTGGAGCCGAGCGCCGGCCAGGTGCGGGTGGGTGCGCTGAACCCGGCCAAAGACCGCAAGGGTTTGTTGGCGCAGGTGGGGATCTTGTTTCAAAATCCCGATCACCAGATCTTGTTTCCAACGGTGATCGAAGAATTGACCTTTGGGTTGACCCAACAAGGCCTTACCGCCGCGCAGGCCGATGCGCGGGCCATGGCCCAGTTGACGGCAGAGGGCCGCGCGGCGTGGCGCGATGTGCCCTGCCACCACCTAAGCCAAGGGCAGCGGCAATACCTGTGTCTGATGGCCGTCTTGTTGATGCAGCCGCAGACGATCTTGCTGGATGAGCCGCTGGCGGGACTGGACTTGCCAACACAGACGCGGCTGAACCGCAGATTTGCTGCCCTGCCCCAACGTCTGATCACCATCAGCCATGACCCGGCGGCCATGAAGGCCTGCAGCAGGGTGATCTGGCTGGAGGGCGGCGCGGTGCGCCAAGACGGGGCGGCGGAGGCGGTTCTTGACGCCTTTCAGACCGAAATGGCGCGCCTTGGAGGGGCCGATGCTGACACTGACCTCGCCCCATAGAACCTTTGCGCATGACTGGCCGGCAGGGGCCAAGGTTGCGGCGCTGTGTATCTTCACGCTGGTGCTGTTCCGCGTAACCTCGCCCCTGCCATTGGCGATGATGCTGGGCGCGGTGGCCGCGCTTGCGCTGGCCTGCGGCGGGCGGTTTGCCGCGGCCTTGATCCGCGCCCTGCGCCCTGTGTGGCCGTTTTTGGTGGTTTTGGCGCTGTGGCATCTGTGGACATCCGATCTGCCGGCCGGTTTGGTGATCGCCCTGCGGATGATCGCCGCGCTGGCGGCCGCCAGTTTTGTCACGATGACGACGCCCTTGTTCGCGATGTTGGCCCTTTTTCAGCGGCTGACAGCGCCGCTGGCGCGCCTTGGGCTGAACCCAAAGGCCTTTTCCATCGCCTTGGCGCTGATGATCCGGTTCATCCCGGTGATGTTGGCCCGGTTTGACCAATTGGCCTTTGCCTGGCGGGCCCGGGCCGCGCGCCGGATGGGGTGGCAGGTCTTGATGCCCGCGGCTTTGGCCGCCCTTGATGACGCTGCCCATGTTGCCGAGGCCTTGCGCGCCCGGGGCGGGGCAGAGTAAGCACGCGCAACGTTGAAGGAGAGACCCTTGGAAAAGAACCTGACCCAGATCGCCTTGTTTGCGGCCCTGATCGCCGTGCTGGGACTTGTGCCCAAGATCGACCTTGCGGCAGGCGTGCCGATCACGGCCCAAAGTCTGGGGATCATGTTGTGCGGCACGGTTTTGGGGGCGCGTAATGGGGCCTTGGCGGTGCTGTTGTTTCTGTTTGTCACCATCGCAGGCTTGCCGCTGTTGTCGGGCGGGCGGGGCGGGTTTGCGGTGCTGGCAGGCCCGTCGGTTGGCTACATCATCGGCTTTCCGATTGCGGCCTTTGTGACGGGCTGGATCGTGGAACGCTGGCGCGCGACTGTTGCCGTTTCGGCGACCCTTGCGGCCTTTGTGGGCGGGTTTGTTCTGCTGAACATTCTGGGGGTGATCGGCCTGTCCGTTATGCTGGGCAAGACCCTGCCCGAAGCCGCGCTTTTGGCCGCGCCCTTTGCCTTGGGCGATACGATCAAATCCCTGATCGCCGGCGCCGTCACCGCGGCCATTGCCCGCGCGCGGCCCGAAGCGCTGCTGTCGCGCGCCTAGGCTTTTTCGAACACGACAGCGGTGCCCAGGCCCCCGGCGGCGGATATCGCCGCAAGGCCGCGCCCTGCCTGCAATTCGTGAAACAGGCGGACGGCCAGAATCGCGCCCGAGGCCCCGATCGGATGGCCGCGTGCCACTGCGCCGCCGCCGGGATTGACCAAGCCAAGGTCAAGGCCCAGCGCCTCGGCGCAGGCGATGGCCTGAACCGCATAAGCTTCCATCAACTCGACTATGGTCAGGTTGTTCGGGCCCGAATGGGCCATTTCCAGCGCCCGGTACATGGCCGCAACCGCCCCCAAGGCCGGCTCTTGTGGATTGGAGCCCAAGGTGACGCCGGACACGATGCGCATCCCCCTGCCCTGCGCCAACCCTTGAGAGCTGACGATCACAAAGGCCGCGGCATCGGCGGCAACGGCGGTGTTGGCGGCCGTGATGGAACCAGAGAGTACGCCCGCCCTTTGCGCCAGTGCCGGGTTCAGCGGGCGCGTGAACGCATCGCGCATCTGCCCCAAGACCGGCACAAGTTCCACTTCAAGCCACTTTTGCGCGGCGACCGCCTTGGCGTGGCTGTGGACCGACCAATTGTCCTGATCCGCGCGCGAGATGCCCAAACGCGCCGCCAGCGCGGCCGCAGCATCGGTCACATTCGGGTCGCGGTCGGGCCAAGGGGTAAAGGGCGGCTGATCATAGGGTTTGGACGGCCCGCCCTTGGGATCTGTCATCAACCGGATGGGCCTGCGAGAATAGCTTTCGACGCCGCCGGCAATCACCACTTTGGCGGCCCCGCTGTCCACAAGGGCGCGGGCGATCAAAATGGCATCCAGCCCGCCCACACATTGGCGGTCAATCGACAAGCCCGCGACGCGCTGGGGCAGCCGCGCGGCCAGCGCCACACGGCGCGCCGGGTTGCCGCCGAGGCCCAACGCGTTGGAACAGATCACCTCGTCCACATCCTGCGGGGACAGGCCGGCATCGTCCAGAAGGGCGGCGATGACCGGCGAGGCCAGATCCTCGATCGACAATTTTGCGAAGGCGCCGCCGCGGGGGACGACCGCCGTTCGGCGCGCGGCAATCACATAAGCGGTCATTGCCGCACCATATCCGCCAAAGCCACGAGATCGGTCTTGCCCGAGGCAAGGATTGGCCATTCCTCAAGCCAGAGGAAGGACTTGGGACATTTCAAAGGGCCAAGATGGGCACGAAGGGCGGCCTGCAGGCTGTCTTGCGCCGCGCGCTGTCCTTGCACAACGGCCACCAGATGCACCCCGCGCAGGGGATCTGGCCTTGGCAAAACCGCACAGCGGCGAACGCCCGGCAGGCCCATCAGGAAATCTTCGATCTCTTCGGGAAAAACATTCTGGTCGGCAACTGTGACCATTCGGCCCGCCCGTCCCGACAGAAATAAAAGCCCCGTGTCCATCCGCCCCATTTCGCCCACCGAAAGCCACCCATCTTCCCAGCGTGCGCTGCCCGGATCGTCCCCGGCATAGGCCAGAAACAGATAGGGCGATCGCACCCAAACCTCGCCCAAGGGACCCTTGAGCCTTATTTCAACCCCCGGATAAGCCCGACCGACAGAACCGGGGGGATCCTCCGAACACGCAAGTGAAATGAAACTTGATTCAGCGGTACCGTAAAATTCGCGCAGATCGGCCCCGGGGGCCATGGCCAAAAGGCCTGCGCGCAGTGCTGCGTCCACCTTGGACCCACCAACTACGATGACCCGCAACGCAGGCAAGCCATCCCTGCCAGCCTCCACAATCAGGCGCAACTGCGCGGGCGTGGCATAGAGAACCTCTATGTTTCCGTCCGACAAAGCCCGCCACTGCCGATCCGGCCGCAGTGAACAAAGGCTATAAAGATCGGCCCCCAGATGCAAGGCCTCAACCGCGCCATAAAGCGACAACGACTGCTCCATCGCGCCCAGGACGGCCACGCGGGTGCCCGGCCCGATGCCGAAAAGCGCTGCGTTCACCGCAAAGCTGTGTATCCACGATTGCATGGTGCGCCGGATGTGGCGCGGCTTGCCGGATGAGCCGGAGGTCAGGGTTTCAAACTGGGCAAATCCCGCAAGGATTGGGCCTGCGCCGCCGATGCGAAACGGTTGGCCGGGCGTGGCAAGCGCCTGCAAAAGGGGCTGTGCGCGGCCCAGCACGATCCGGCCCGTTGGCGCGATCTGAAACACATTCATCGCTTGCCCCCATCTGCGGTGCCCGGACCGGGTGCCCTTAGGAGACCAGAAGGCTGGCCAGACGGCGCAGCGCCAGAAGATAGCCTTCCGTACCGCAGCCGGCGATCACCCCATCGGCGCGCGCGCTGACATAGGAATGATGCCGAAACGTCTCGCGTTTGTGGATGTTCGAGATGTGCACTTCCATCACCAGGCCATCATAGGCGTTGAGGGCATCCAAAATCGCGACGGAAGTGTGCGAATAAGCCCCCGGATTGATCACGATCGCCGCCGAGGTGCCGCGCGCGGCGTGGATCATCTCTACCAGAGCGCCTTCGTGATTGGACTGATAGGCGGTCAGGGACAGGCCCAGATCGGCGGCCAGCGCGGTGCAGCGCGCCAGAACATCGGCCAAGGTTTCGGCACCATAAATCTCTGGCTGCCGCAGGCCCAGAAGGTTCAAGTTCGGTCCATTCAACAGGATGACATGTGGGGTCACGGCTTGGGCTTTCCTTGCGACTTTTTCCAAAGCTTAACCGCAATGAGACCAAAGGAAAAGGAAAGACGCGCCCTCGCATGGCGAAGGCGCGTCCATCAGGTCACGCAACGTGGGGACAACAAACGCACCAGGGAGCGGCGCTGTCACGCGACCTTTTCAAGTTGAACCTCGGGGGCCAATCCCAAGGCATGCACCACTTCGCGGGTCAGGCCGGGGCGGTTCAGCGTATAAAAATGCAGATCCGAAACTCCGCCTTGGATCAGCCGGTCACACAGCGCCGTGCAGTGGGCCAGCGCCAAAAGATCCTGCCGCCCGTCGCGGGTGGCGGTTGTAAAGGCTTCGTCCAGCTTGGCAGGCACGCGTGTGCCGCAGCGGGCGGCGAATCTTTTCGCGCCAGCCCAGCTTTGGATCGGCAGAATTCCGGGGATAAGAGGGGCATTGATGCCAATTTTCGCGCAGCGGTCGCGAAAGCGAAAGAAGGTATCTGCATCAAAGAAGAATTGCGTGATGGCGCTGGTGGCCCCGGCATCCAACTTGGCCTTCAGCCAATGCGCATCGGCATCGGCATCGGCCGCATCGGGGTGCTGTTCGGGATAGGCCCCGACCCTGATCTTGAATTTTCCGGTTTTGGCAAGCGCCTCGACCAATTCAACGGAACTTGCAAACCCGTCCTTTTGGGGGGTGAACCGATCGGCACCCTGCGGGGCATCGCCGCGCAGCGCGACGATTTGCGTGACGCCCACCTCGGCATAGCTTTCGGCGATCTGCAGGGTTTGGGCGCGTGTGGCATCGACACAGGTCAAATGCGCCGCCACCGTCAGACCGTAGTTGCGGTGAATTGTGCCGACGGCATCATGCGTCAACTTGCGGGTCGTGCCGCCCGCCCCATAGGTGACCGACACGAATTCCGGGCCCATGGGGGCAAGCGCCTGCACCGTTTCAAACAGCCGGAACGAGGCATCAAGCGTTTGTGGCGGGAAGAATTCGAACGAGATATGGGGGGTGGTCATGGCGGTCTCCTATCACTTGTCCCCTTATCGCAGAGTTGATAACGTGAAACCAATTCATATATTTCACTATCAACATGAGGATCACAGCATGTACATTGAACTGCGCCACCTGCGCACGATCCGCGCCATTCATCAGGCAGGCGGTCTGGCGCGCGCGGCCGACATGATGAACATGACGCAATCGGCCCTGTCGCATCAGGTTGCGGGGCTGGAAGATCAGGTGGGGATGGAGCTGTTCGTGCGAAGGTCCAAGCCCATGACGCTGTCATCGGCGGGCATTCGGCTGCTGCGCACGGCCGACCGCATCTTGCCAGAGATCGCCGCGCTGGAAGAAGAGTTCCAGTCGCTTCGGTCGGGCAAGACCGGCCGGTTGCACATCGCGATTCAATGCCACGCCTGTTTTGACTGGCTTTTCCCCGTGCTCGAGATGTTCCGCCATGCCTGGCCAGAGGTGGATGTCGATATCCGCGCGGGACTGGCGTTCGACAGCTTTCCGGCGCTGCTGCGCGAAGAGGTGGATCTGGTGATCTCCTCCAACCCCGAACCCCTGCCGGGCCTGACCTTCAACCCGCTGTTCGATTATGCGCCCACATTCGTCGCCTCGGCGCAAAACCCGCTTGCGGCCAAAGCGATGATTGAGGCGGAGGATTTTCGCGATCAGACCCTGATCACCTACCCCGTCACGCGCGACAAGCTGGATGTCTTCACCGACCTTCTGACCCCCGCCAAGGTGGAGCCCCGCGCGCAGCGCCCGGTGGAATTGACGGCGGTGATCTTGATGCTGGTGGGGTCGAACCGGGGGGTGGCGGTGCTGCCCGACTGGGTGATCCGCGACGTGAAGATGAATGCCGATTATGTGACCCGCCCGCTGGCCCCCGGCAACCTGACCCGCAGGCTTTTTGCGGTCACACGGGATGAAGACGCCGCCAAACCCTTCATGGCGCATTTCCTGCGGCTGGGGAGAAGCGAGCCGGTGAAGCTGCAAAGGGCGTAGGAGGCAAAAGGGAGCGTCCAGATCTGGACGTTTTTTGATTCCCTTTGGATTCAAGGGGTTGGTTTTTGGATTTTAACGGTTTGGTAAGGGTTGGGGGTGCTGGGGGCAAAGTCAACGCCCATCAAGGCTCCCGCGACTGAGGGCAGCCTATCTGAGCCGCGAATATGGCCAACACACGCAAATAGCAGGATATCCGCGTCTCAGTCGGCATTTCGGAGGGCCATGCAAAATCGCTGGCGGGCGATATTGTCATGAAGGTCAGGAGGGGGGCAGGCAGCTTTTCCGGATGGCATAGCCCAACCGCCGAGGACCAAACCTGCATCCCCTCGAATTCGATGGC